>CATPAO010000064.1 GCA_955652025.1 Casimicrobiaceae bacterium | reverse complement strand
CCCCGAACAAGCGCCGGAACACGAGCTCGCCAACGCGATTCGCGCGCTCGCGATGGATGCCGTCGAGCAGGCGAAATCCGGACACCCGGGCATGCCGATGGGAATGGCCGAGATCGCCGTCGCATTGTGGACGCGCCACCTGCGTCACGATCCGGGACAACCCCATTGGCCCGATCGCGATCGCTTCGTGCTGTCGAATGGCCATGGGTCGATGCTGCAATACGCGCTGCTGCATCTCTCCGGCTATGACCTTCCGCTGGCCGAGATCAAGCGTTTTCGCCAGCTTCATTCGAAGACGCCCGGGCATCCCGAGGTCGGCGTCACGCCCGGCATCGAGACGACGACCGGTCCGCTTGGCCAGGGGCTCGCCAACGCCGTCGGCATGGCGCTCGCCGAGCGGTTGCTGGCGGCGGAGTTCAACCGGCCCGGCCACGGAATCGTCGACCACTTCACTTATGTGTTCGTCGGCGACGGTTGTCTGATGGAAGGCATCTCGCACGAGGCAAGCTCGCTCGCCGGAACGCTCGCGCTCGGCAAGCTGATTGCGGTGTGGGACGACAACGGCATCTCGATCGACGGCGAAACGCGCGGCTGGTTCACCGACGACACGGCGCAACGATTCGAAGCGTATGGATGGCACGTGATCGCCGGCGTCGATGGTCACGACGTCGCGGCGGTCGACGCGGCATTGCGTATGGCGCAAGGGGTCGCCAACCAGCCGTCGCTCATCTGCTGCAAGACGGTGATCGGTAAGGGCGCGCCGACGAAGGCCGGTACGGCCGAGGCGCACGGCGCGGCGCTCGGTGACAAGGAAGTCGCCGCGACGCGGGACGCACTTGGCTGGACGCATCCACCGTTCGAGATTCCCGCCGCCGCGTATGCAGGATTCGACGCCCGCGAAAGCGGCACGCGTGCGACGCAGGAATGGACGGCGCGGTTTGCCGCGTATCGCGCCGCGCATCCCGCGCTCGCGGCCGAGTTCGAGCGCCGCATGAAGGGTGCGCTGCCGGCGCAATTCGACAGCGTGGTCGCCGCATTCGTCGCGCAGCAGGCGGCGAAGGGCGAAACGATCGCCACGCGCAAGGCGTCGCAGCAAGCGATCGAGGCGTATGCGAAGCAGTTGCCGGAAATGCTGGGCGGCTCCGCGGATTTGACGGGATCGGTCTTCACCCACTGGTCGGGCAGTAAAACGGTGACGCCGGACGCGCCGGGCAACTACGTGTACTTCGGCGTGCGCGAGTTCGCGATGGCGGCGATCGCCAGCGGCTTGGCGTTGCACGGCGGATTCATTCCGTATACCGGCACGTTCCTGACGTTCTCCGATTACATGCGCAATGCGCTCCGCATGGCGGCGCTGATGAAGCTCCGCACGATCGCCGTGTTCACGCACGACTCGATCGGCCTCGGTGAAGACGGGCCGACGCATCAGTCGATCGAGCACGCCGCGGCGCTACGCCTGATCCCGCATCTCGACGTCTGGCGGCCCTGCGACACTGTGGAAACTGCGGTCGCCTGGGCGGCGGCGATCGCGCGCGCCGATGGCCCGACCGCGTTGTTGTTGACGCGCCAGAACGTGCCGTTCGTGCAACGCACCGACGCGGAAATCGCGGCGATCCGGCGCGGCGGATACGTGCTGGCCGATTTCGATGCGACTGCCGGCGGCGCGCGCGCGGTGATCGTCGCCACCGGATCGGAAGTCGCGCTCGCCTTGGGCGCGCGCGACGCGCTCCGCTCCAAGAATATCGCGGTGCGCGTGGTGTCGATGCCGTGCACGCAACAGTTCGATCGTCAGGACGCGGACTACCGCAGGTCGGTGTTGCCGCGCGGCGTGCCGAGGCTGGCTGTGGAAGCGGGCGCCACCGACGGCTGGCGCAAATACGTCGGCGCCGTCGACGATCCGCACGCCGCGGTCGTCGGCCTCGACCGCTTCGGCGAGTCGGCGCCCGGGGGTGTGCTGTTCAAGCATTTCGGCTTCACTGTCGACACCGTCGCCGCGGCGGTGAAGGCAATATTGCCATGACGAAAGAGGGTTTCGGTATGAATCACTGCAAAGACGGGAGAGCAAGATGAGCATCAAAGTCGCGATCAACGGCTACGGCCGAATCGGCCGCAACGTCCTGCGCGCGCATTACGAAGGCAATAAGCACGATCTCGCGATCGTCGCGATCAACGATCTCGGCAGTCCGGAGACCAACGCGCACCTGACGCGTTACGACACGGTGCACGGCAAGTTTCCGGGCAAGATCGACGTCGACGGCGACGCGATGGTGGTGAACGGCGATCGGATCAAGGTGCTGGCGCAGCGCGATCCGGCGACGCTGCCGTGGGGCACGCTCGGCGTCGACGTCGTGCTCGAATGCACAGGGCTTTTCACGACCAAGGAGAAAGCGGGAGCGCATCTCAAAGGAGGCGCCAAAAAGGTCATCATCTCGGCGCCGGGCGGCAAGGACGTCGACGCGACGATCGTCTACGGCGTCAACCATCACACGCTCAAGGCGTCCCACACGGTGATCTCGAACGCGTCGTGCACGACCAACTGCCTGGCGCCGCTCGTGAAACCCCTGCACGACAAGATCGGCGTCGTCAATGGATTGATGACGACGGTCCACGCCTACACGAACGACCAGGTGCTGACCGATGTCTATCACGAGGACCTGCGGCGCGCGCGCTCGGCGACGATGAGCATGATTCCGACCAAGACCGGCGCCGCGGCGGCGGTGGGACTCGTGCTGCCCGAGTTGAACGGCCGGCTCGACGGTTACGCGATCCGCGTGCCTACGATCAACGTGTCGATCGTCGATTTATCGTTCATCGCCGCACGCGACACGACGGTCGACGAGGTCAACGCGATCATGAAAGCGGCGTCCGAGAGCGGGCCGTTGGCGGGCCTGCTCCGCTACAACACCGCGCCCTTGGTTTCGGTCGATTTCAATCACGACCCGGCCTCGTCGACGTTCGACGCCACGCTGACGAAGGTGTCCGGCCGGCTCGTCAAGGTGTCCAGTTGGTACGACAACGAATGGGGATTCAGCAACCGGATGCTGGATGTGACGATCGCGATGATGGCGGCGAAATAGTCGGCGTGGCTTCCCCGAGAACGCAGACCTTGCGCTCGCCGAGCCTGCGATGACTATCTTGCGGCTCTCCGCCGTTGACGTGCGCGGCAAACGCGTCTTTATCCGCGCCGACTTGAACGTGCCCCAGGGCGACGCCGGCAATATCACCGACGACACGCGGATCCGCGCGTCTCTGCCCGGCATTCGCGACGCGCTCTCGCGCGGCGCCGCGGTCATGGTCACGTCGCATCTGGGACGGCCGGCCGAAGGCGAATGGAAGGCCGAGGATTCACTGGCGCCGGTCGCCCGGCGACTCGCGGAGTTGCTGAACCGCGAGGTCCCGCTGATCCGCGATTGGGTCGACGGTGGCGCGTGGCACAACGGCTTGCGTCCCGGCGATATCGTGCTGCTCGAGAACTGCCGGATGAACCCGGGCGAAAAAAAGGACGATCCGGCGCTTGCGGAGCGGATGGCACGCCTGTGCGACGTCTTCGTCAACGACGCATTCGGCACCGCGCATCGCGCCGAAGCGACGACGCACGGCATCGCGATGTTGGCGCCGATCGCCTGCGCCGGTCCCTTGATGGCCGCCGAGCTCGACGCGCTCTCGCGGGCGCTCGCGAATCCGAAGCGACCGCTGGTCGCGATTGTCGGCGGCGCGAAGGTGTCGACCAAGCTCACGATCCTGCGCGCACTCGCGGCAAAAGTCGATGCGCTGATTGTCGGCGGCGGCATCGCGAATACCTTCATTCTCGCCGCAGGAGGAAGGATAGGCAAATCACTCGCCGAACCCAATCTCGTGTCCGAGGCGAAAGCGATCCTCGATCAGTTCCCCGGCAAAGTGCCGATCCCGATCGATGGTGTCTGCGCGAAGGAATTCGCCGCCGACGCGAAGCCGCATTTGAAGGCCATCGAAAACGTCGAGGCCGACGACATGATTCTCGACGTCGGACGGCAATCCATCGCCGCGCTGAAATTGATCATCGCCAAGGCAGGCACGATCGTCTGGAACGGGCCCGTCGGCGTATTCGAGTTCGACGCGTTCGCGAACGGCACCCGCGAGCTCGCGCAGGCGATCGCGGCGTCGCCGGCGTTTTCCATCGCCGGCGGCGGCGACACCGTCGCGGCGATCAACAAGTTCGGCATCGCCGAGCGGATCGGCTATATCTCCACGGCCGGCGGCGCGTTCCTCGAATTTCTCGAAGGATAGACGCTGCGGGCTGTGGCGGGGCTCTAAAAACGCGCGTCTAGGTTTCGACCCCCACGCTCACTTCGTTCGCTGCCCCCAAGGGGGAGCAAGCCTCCCTTGGGGCGGCCCGGCGGGAGGCTGGCTACTTCGCCAGGAACGCCCTGATCGCGTCGCCCTGTTTTGCGACGTTGAGCACGCCCTCGAGATGGCCGCCGTCGCCGTCGATGACAGCGATTTCGACGATGCCGCCCTGCGCTCGATAGCGCTCGGCCGCGCGCTGCGACAATTCGGGCGGAAAGATCAGGTCCGATTTCGCCGGCACGAACAGGATCTTCGCCTTGATCTTTTTCACGTCGTCGCCCAGGTTGTAGAGCTGATTCGCTTTCGACGTGTAGATCATCGAATTGGCGTCGGTCGCCGCCGCGCGCGCGGCGCCCGCCTTGTTGAGCGTATCCTCGATGACGTAGACGTTGCCCATGTCCGCGGCCGGGTCCTTCGCCGCGTCGGCCCATTTGTAGCCGAACGTTTTCTCCGCCCACCCGTGCGCGCGCGCCGTGATCGTGACGATCTTGAGCGCCTGCGCGACGCCGGCGACCGGTTCGTCACGCCCGTAGTAATCGCCGTTGTTCCATTTCGGATCGAGCTTGATCGGTAGCGTCCAGACGTCGAGGATCTCGATGACGTAAGGCGAAATATCGAACCCGGGTCCGACCACATGGATGATCCGCGGAACGAAATCGGGATAGAGCGCGCCCCACTCCATCGCCTGGATCGACCCGCCCGAAGCGCCGGCGACCGCGTGGAGCCGCTTTACGCCGAGCGAGTCCACGAGCGCCTTGTGCACACGCACCGAATCGCGGTAAGTCACCACCGGAAAGCTCATGCCGTACGACTTGCCGGTGTCCGGGTTGACGCTGGCCGGGCCGGTCGTCGTGACGTTCGGATCCTTGGTGTTCACGTTGAGGAGCGTATCGGTGCTGATGACGAAATACTTGTCGGTATCGATCGCCTTGCCGGCGCCGATGATTGCATCCCAGTATCCGGGCGCGGCATCCTCGGCCTTGTATTTGCCGGCGGCATGCGACGTGCCGGTG
>CATPAO010000063.1 GCA_955652025.1 Casimicrobiaceae bacterium | reverse complement strand
GACACCTTCTGGTTTTCGCGCAGGCTCTTGTGGCCGTCGCCCTCGATCGCCGAGAAATGCGCAAAGAGGTCCTTGCCGCCGGTGTCGGGAGTGATGAAGCCGAAGCCTTTGCCGTCGTTGAACCATTTAACGGTACCTGTACTCATGTCTACTGCTCCTTGAATGACAAATGACGGGCGTTAGTCAGCCCGGGTGCGGGAACTTCAAGGGAGAGAGACGAAGACCTGAGGAGTGCCGCCAGAGCGGCCTAAACGGACCAGCAATATCGCTTGAGGAACCTGCAACTCATTCGTACACGCATTTCGGCATTGAGTCAATCCATTTCTGCGAAGCAACACTCACCGCTGGATCGTTGCGGCGGACGAGACGCCACGCGTCGCCGATCAATCGACGATGAATTGCGCGACCGCCGGATTCTCACGCAGACGGGCAAGATCCTCCGCTGACGGCAGCTGCGGCCGATCGCGAGCGGCGTTCACCATGCACAAAAATCCGAGCGGCGCGTCGGCGCCGGACCGGAATTGGTGCCAGGTCAACGGCGGCACGTGCACGAGGTCGTGCTCGGCGACGTCGAAGACGCGATCTCCAACAAAACATTTGCCGCGTCCACGCTCGATGATGACCGCGTGCGCATGCTCATGGCGTTCGAGCGTCGTGTGCCCACCCGGCGCCACTTCGAAATAGCGCAGCTGACAACCGAGCGCCGGGTCGTCGAACAGGACCTGCCGCGTAACGCTTTGAAACGGCGCACTGCCTTCGCGCTTGTATTCGAGCACGTCGACCTCGCGCCAGCGCATCGGTCCCGATCGCTGGCGGTACGCTGGAGTGGACATATCCGGAAGCCCTTTAGTTCGATCAGTTGAAAGCTGCGTAATGCGGCGACGACGCATCGGCCAACACCGCTTCGGTCGCGGCGACAAATGTGCGCGTTCGCTCGGGCAGCCGATCGCGATCGGCGAGCAGCGCACCGCCGATCAGCAGCATCACGTCGGGCCCATAGAAGCGAAGAAGCTCCGCCACGCGTTCCACTGCCAGTCCGCCGGCCGGAACCGGCAGCGTGCGGTGATATGCCGCCCATTCGTCTCGATTGTTCGCCGCGATCTGCCCGCATTCGTCGCGGGAGTAGGCGAAGCGTCCGCCGAAATTGGGGAAGATGACGGCGTCCGCGCCGAGCCAACGAAAAAGTTTGCCGAGCAATAGCGGCGGGGCAACTCGGGCCGCGCCGGCATACGCAGGATGCGCGATGACGGGAACGTCGAGATGCGCGGTGACGACCTCGTGGAACACCGACATGCCGATCAACGCGGGCGCCAGCAGCGCGGCGCCAACCCCTTCCGCGTGTGCGATTTGCGCCTGCTCGATAAGCGCCCGCGGCGAGCCGACGAGGCTGGGCGCGTAAATGTGCGGCCGTCCCGTTTCGCGTTCCGCGTGGGCGATCGCACGTTGGCACGCGGCGACGCGCTTGGCGAACGGCGAGTACGATTGGTCGGCAAGTCCGTGATCGTCCTTGACGACATCCACACCATTTGCGGCGAGCGTGTAGCAAAGTTCCGCCAGCGCTTCGCAGGACAGTCCCTGCGGCTTGAGCGCGGCGCAGGTCAGAGGACGGCGTCCCACCCGCAGGTGCCGACGAATGCCGTCAATGCCGTGCCGGGGACCGGTGAAATGCGCGAGAAATTCGGGCGGAAAGTCGACGTCGACGAGCTCGACGTGCGCATGCAACGAGCTGTTGCCGAACAGCATGTTCAGCGTCTGCGCGACGTCGAAACCGGTCGTCACCGTTGCGAGCCGAAGCACCACGAGGTGCGAATCGTCCGAGGGATGAATCGCCGCGACACGACCCACGATGTTGTCGAGGACGAACGGGTCGGTCACGACCTCCGCGGCGACTTCGACGCTCTGCTCGAGCGCGAGCCCGCGCGCGATTTCGTCGAGCCGGTCGCGTGGCGCGCGGATGCGATAAGTGACGCTGATCCAGGACATGCGAGCGTGCTCAATCAGTCGCCAACGATACGGTGCGCCGTCGAGGGACGCGCACTTGCGCGGCCTCCGATAGTGTCATTTGGGCCGACCGTATCGGCCGCTGAGAGTCGCCGTGCTGATCGAGTTCGCGTTCGCCATATAGCCGACCAGCGATGCCGTGGCGCTCTTCGGCACATCCAGCTTTTCCACCTTGAGCGCGTAGAGCGTGAAGTGATAGCGATGCGGCTTGGCGCCCTTGGGTGGACAGGGCCCCGCCATAGCCCGGCGCGCCGAAGTCCGTGACGCCGCTGATTGCCCCCGGTGGAAGGTTCGCGCCGTCGCCCTGGCCGGCGTTTTTCGGCAATTCGGTCACCCCTGCCGGAATGTTGACGACGATCCAATGCCACCAGCCGGCGCCGCCCGTCGGTGCGTGCGGATCGTGCACCAGCAATGCGAAGCTCTTCGCCTCCTTGGGCGCGCCCGACCATTGGAGCGCCGGTGAAATGTTCTTGCCGCTGCACCCGAAGCCATTGAACACTTGCTCGTCGGCGATCGTCGCCCCGGGCTTGATGTCCGGGCTCGTGAGCTTGAATTGCGCTTGGGCGACGCCCGCGAGCGCCAGACCCGTCGCGAGTGCAGCGGTGCATAGGAGAGCATTGCCGTGCATAGGACACTCCTTTCGGTCGAGTGACACCGCGATCTTAACGTGCCAACGCCGGCTTACGCAGGCATGCTGCGATGCAATATAGTGAGTCCACCTACTCTTCGGCCGCACTCAGCCGGTACATTGGCATGACGATTGCATGGTCTTGGTCTGCGACGTCGGAGCACCATTTTCGGCCACCTCGTCGGGGGGCTGCGGCATCTTTGCGCGGCCATCGGGCCCATTGCAAGCATGATCGACTGTAAAGGCAGGAGGCACGCCATGGCGATTCGTCTCAATCGCATTTGTAGTGGAGCATTGGTGGGAGCGGCAATGGCGCTTGCCGGACCGGCGTACGGCGCCGGCACGCATGTCGTCGCGGTCAGCGCCGATGTGCTGAGCGTGTGCACGGTGATCGACGCCGCATCGACGCTCAATTTCGGGAATTTGAATCCCGCCACCGGCGGCACCGTCAACGCGGTCTGGAGCGGCGGCAACTTCCGCTGCACGACGGGAACGACTTTCACCGTGACTTCGGATGACGGCCTGTGGAAGTCCTCGACCGGCGGCGCCAACAACCGGATGCGCTTGGTCGCCGCTCTCGGCGTCGGTTGCGCGAACGCGGCGGAGTGCATCCGCTACACGCTCGGCAAGGTATCGACCGGCACCGGCACGGGTCTCGCCACGAACATCTCGTTCGCCGTGACCGGATCGACCGGCATTTCCGACTACCAGAACGCCACGCTGGGCGTCTACAGTGATACCGTCACGTTGACGGTGTCCCCGTAACCCGAGCTTGTCGCGTCGCGGATCGATACGCGGGCAGGGCGCCGCGGGCGTCGGTCGGTCGCGACTTGCGGTGTACGATCGGAAATTCGCGCCATGCAAGCGGCATGCGCCCGCGCGGCCTGTATCGTCATCGTTGCAACTGCCGCGATGCTGGCGGAGGCGCAGGTATGCACGTTCAATACCGGGCAGCCGGGCAGCGTGAGCTTCGGCGTCATCGATCCTGGCGCGAACGCCCCCGCCGCCTTCAGCGTCAGCATCCATTTCAGTTGCGTGCTGCTGCCGATTCCGATCTTCACGATCACCGGCCAGAACGACCTCGCGGGAATTCATCGCCTGAAGCACGCGACCCTGCTTCAGTACATGCCGTATAGCGTCAGCACGGTCGTCACCGGCGGCAACACGCTCACGTTGAACGGTCAGATCGCCGTTATCGACTTCCGCAACGCCTATGGGGGTGCTTATGCGGACTCGCTGACGATCCTGGTTCTTCCCTAGGCGGACCGACATGTCATCCACGATGAGAGTTGCCTTGGCGTGCGTCGCTGTGCTGGTTGCGATTTTCTCGGCGCCGACCCGTGGGGCCGAATACACGGTAAGCCCGATGCGTCTCGAGCTTTCGCGCGAGGCGAGAAGCGGCGTCGTGACTCTGACCAACACGGGGCCATCGCGCATCGATTTCCAAATGACGGCGATGGAGTGGACCCAGGACAACGACGGGGTCGATCACTATGGGGAAACCGGCGAAATCATCTTCTTTCCGAAAATCCTGACGCTCGCGCAGAACGAGGACCGCGTCATTCGTGTCGGCGCCAAATCCGCGCCGGGGGCGACCGAGCGGACGTTTCGGCTCTTCATCGAGAGGATTCCCGCACCTGAACCCGAGCCTCTCTCTGCGGGCGCGCATATTGCCGTCAACATCCGCTTTGCGTTGCCGATCTTCGTAAAGCCCGTTCTGCGCTTGACGCAGGGTGAGTTCACCGACGTGGCGCTCGCCCGCTCGGAGCTGATCGTCGCGCTGCGCAACGCCGGCAACGAGCATTTCCTGCTCGACGACGGCATCGCGGTCAGCGGGCGCACCGCACGCGGCGAGGAAATATTTGCGCAGCGCATCAGCGACCGGTATCTGTTGGCTGGTGTCGTCAAGAGATACACCACGAGCATCGCGAAAGAAGTCTGCGCGCGCCTCGCGACGCTCGAAGTGACGGCCAAGACCCAGCAGTTCACGTTGAGTCGCAAGCTCGATGTGGACCCTGCGAGCTGCGGGTAGGCAGCGACAGGCTCCGCACGCGGCGCTCGCCGTTCGCGACGCCGTGCGCTTCGCGGCGATATGGTTTCTGGTGCTACCGCTCGTGCTGGCCGCTCCGGCGCGCGGTGCGGAGCTGCCAAGATCCATTGCACCGGACACCACCCTATTCGTCCAGATCGTGTTGAACGGCGAGGATAAGGGTATGCGCCTCGTCGCCTTCCTCGCCGCCGACGTGTTCGTCCGCGCTGCCGATTTGAACGCCATCGGTATCGGCCATCTTCGCGGCCGCACGCGGGCAATCGACGGCGACATGCATGTCGCGCTCACTTCGATCGACGGTGTGACCGTCACCTTCGACGAACGCATGCTATCGCTCGCGATTCAGGTCGATCCGCGGTTGCTGCCGCGACAGATCCTGGACCTGACCGACGGACGGAAACGGAACGTCTATTACCCGACCGACAATAGCGCGTTCTTCAACTACAACGTCGACTATAGCGGGGGTAACGGCCGGCCCGATCAGGTAGTGGTCGCAAACGAGCTCGGCGCGCGCGTCGGGGATTTTCTGTTCTTGACCGACTCGGTCTACAACGGGTCCGCGCCGCAGCGCCGTTTCGGGCGGCTGATGACCAGTGTCACCCACGATAATCGGGCGACGCTCGAACGGGCGATCGCGGGTGATTTCATAGCCGCGTCGGGTGACCTCGGCGCCTCGGTGCTATTGGGCGGCGCCAGCTATTCCAAGCTGTACAGCCTCGATCCCTATTTGATCCGCTACCCGCAGCTCGGCATCGCGGGACTCGTGAACGTGCCGTCGACGATCGATGTCTATGTCGACGGTCAACGAATCAACACGGTCAGGGTGGCGCCCGGTGAATTCGCTTTGCGCAACATCACGCAAAGCATCGGTGCGCGCGGCGTCGACCTGGTGATTCGTGACGCGTTCGGGCGCGAGCAGCGGATCAGCACGACGTACTATTCGACCGACATCCCGCTCAAGTCCGGATTGCAGGAGTGGAGCTACAACGCCGGCGCGCTGCGCGAGGCGTTCGGCACCGAGAGCGGTCGTTACGGCCCGTTCGCGTTTTCGGCCTTTCACCGGATCGGCGTCACCGACGCGCTGACGCTCGGGATGCGCGGCGAAGGCCGGCGCGGAGCGTACAACGCGGGTCCGGCGGCGACCATGGTGCTGGGGCCGTTCGGTGTGACGAGCGCTTCCGCGGCGTACAGCCAGCGCGACGGGCGGGGCGGCGCTGCAGCGCTCATCAACTACTCGTACTTGGGCCAACACGTAAGCGCGGGCGTGCTGCTACGCGCGGACAGCCAAAATTACGCCGCCCTCGCCGACTCCGTCATCGAGCGCCGCAAATACGAGGCCACGGCGGCGATCGGTTATGTGGATGCGCGCTGGGGCTCCGTCTCGGGGGCCTACTCAACTTTCACCTCTTACGATGGACCGGCGCGCAAGACCGTGGCGCTCAATTACGGTCGCCCGCTCTTCGACGGACGGGCGAGCTTTTTCGCCAACGTCGCGGACAGTCGTGCCAAGGAGCGAACGCGCAACGTGCTCGTCGGTCTCATCTACAATTTCGATGCCGATTACGCCGTGTCGACTCGCTACGAGCGGTTCGGTGAACGGCAGGGCGAGGTCATACAGCTGCAAAAGACGCAGCCGATCGGCGAGGGGCTGGGCTACACGGTGACGTTGGAGCGATCGAGAGTCGCGGAGGACACGACCACCGTTTTCAGCCCTTCGCTGCAGTACAACGCGCGTTGGGGCGTCGTGCGCGCGGATTTGTCGCAACAGCGTGACGCCACGGGATCGCATCGGAGTTACGTGTTGTCGGCCGCGGGCGGCATTGCGACGGTCGGTGACGCCCTCTCCGTGGGGCGACCCGTCACCGACAGTTTCGGGCTGGTGAGAGTCGATGACCTTCCGGGCGTTCGGGTTCTCGTCAACAACCAGGCGATCGGTACCACGGACGCGAGCGGCAAGTTGTTCCTGCCCACGTTAACTTCGTTCTACGAGAACCAGGTATCGATCGACGTGGCGAGCGTGCCACTCGATTATGCGTTTCCCGAATCGTTACGGATCGTCTCGCCAGGAGCGCGCGCCGGCGCGCTCATCGATTTCCACGCCCGGCGGCTCTCTGCGATAACCGGCACGCTCCAGATCCGGAGCCGAGGCCAGGTCAAGGCGGCGGAATTTCACGAAGTGAGTGTCGCGGCAGGCGACCGGCGCGTGACGTTCATGACAGGTCGCCGCGGCGAGTATTACGTCGAAGATTTGTTGCCGGGGCGTTATGCGGCGCGCGTCGCGGGCGGCGGAACGTCGTGTGCATTCGAGCTTTCCATCCCCGAGACGCATGAGCCG
>CATPAO010000062.1 GCA_955652025.1 Casimicrobiaceae bacterium | reverse complement strand
GTCCTGCACCGCAAAGATGTCCTCCAGCTCCCGGTCGTAGGTCTCCGACCACAGGTGCGAGTCGGTGGCCACCTGGATGAGTTGCGCGGTGATCCGCACCCGCTTACCCGACTTGCGCACGCTGCCCTCGAGGATGGTCGCCACGTTAAGCTTCTGCGCGATAGTAGGAATGTCCACGTCCTTACCCTTGAAGTGGAACGCCGAAGTGCGCGAGGCGACCCGCAGACCGCGGATCTTCGCCAGCACGTTCAAGAGTTCCTCGGCGAGGCCGTCGGTAAAGTATTCCTGATCCTTCCCCGGGCTCAGGTCCGTGAATGGCAACACCGCAATCGACGGTGTCTCCTCTACGACCGAAGCCGCCGCCGCCGTCCGCAGCGGTGGAAATGACGACGGCAACCCGGGATGGCACAGCTGAAACACGACTTCCCGACGCGCAAGGTCCTTGAGGCCATGTTCGCCGAGCGGTTTCAACGTCGAGCCGACCGGAAGCCGATCGCGACACAGGTCGTGCGTGATCTCGGAGACGAGCGTCTGTCCGCCGTGCGCAATCGCCAGCAGCCGCGCGACATGGTTGAGTGGCGTTCCAAAGTAGTCGCCATCACGAAACTCGGCGGCGCCCGCATGTAGCGCCATCCGCACCCGAATCGGCAGCCCCTCGGGCCACGGCTCGGCGTGCAACGCCTGCTGTGCGGACAGTACCGCCGACACCGCCTGCGGGGCAGTGGCGAACGCGGCGCAAAAGGCATCGCCGCCGGTCTTGAACACGTGACCGCCGCGAGCCACAATGGTCTGACGCATCAGGACGTCGTGACGCGCAACCGCCTGGCGCATCGCCTCATGGTGCGCCTCCCACAGCCGTGTGCTGCCCTCGATGTCGGTGAACAGAAAGGTAACCGTGCCCGTCGGTAACGGCGTTGAGTCAGTGCGAGGTGTCTTTGCCATGCGCGCGCGGCCGGGACTGGGTGATCCCGAAGCTGCATTTTGCGGGTCGCTACCCGCTTTCGCAACCCGACGCGCATTTGGCCGATTCAGCGTAGTGACTGGCGCTACTGGTTACGGGTCGCCTTACAAAGGCACTTGGTACTCGATGCGAGAGATCCGAGACGGTATGGGGCGTTCGCCACTCGGGTGCAGGCGCCCCAGTTCGCCGCATTCTGCAAACCCAATTCGACTGCGTCGCGTTGTCGCTCGACCGAACGGACCCAATCAATTCGCGGGATGTCGTCGTTCGTCGTCCTTGGGGCCGCGTTACCGGTACCGCGGACTCTGGACGAACGTTCTCAGAAGCGTTCGACTCAGGGACGTAGGTCGATCTTCTGTGACCAAGCAGAGCGGTGCTGGTGATGAAGATCGAGATAGGCCTCGGCGATTGCGTCGGGCGCAAGGCGGCTGTCCGGCAAACGACCGCCGTCATCACCCTCCGCCGTTCCGCCGATCTGGCCGTCGATGATGACGTGAGCGACATGAATGCCGCGGGGGCCAAGCTCCCGCGCCATGCTCTGTGCCACCGCTCGCAGCGCAAACTTGGGAGATACGAGGTTGGCGAATTTGGCCCCGCCCCGCAGCGACGCAGTGCGCCCGTAAACAGGATCGTACCGGAACCGCGCGCTACCATTCGCCGAGCGGCCGCCTGTCCGATTAGGAAGCCGGCAAACGCGCCAATGCGCCAGCAATGCTCGAAATCATTTGGTGCGATGTCGAGGATCGACCCGGCTCGATATGCGCCCGCATTGAATACCGCGCAGACGAGCGGTCCCAGGCGCTGTTCGGTCTCGTCGAAGGCAACGTTGACTTGGGCAGGATCGGTCACGTCGCAGGGCATCGCGACTAGGTGATCTGGAGCGTTCGCGGCCATGGCAGCAAGCCGATCTCGGCTGCGCGCCAGCATTGCGACTCGATGCCCCTCGCGCGCGAACCGCGTGGCCACGGCGATTCCCAGACCCGGCCCAACGCCCGCGACTAACACACTGCCGTGAGCACTCATTTCGTCATCCTAAACGATCTCGGGGCTTGGGGAGAGTCGCCCCCGGGGCGTTGTTGCCTAAAGCGACGTCGGGTTCGGACGGCGTTCTTCGAACGTCGTCGCAGCACCAGGTGCTTCGTTCCTAGTGCTAGGAACCTTGTAAGTGCTACGCACCCTGCGACGCATCTTGCTGACGTCTTTTCAGCGCGGCACCTGGAGCTGACCCTGCGGCGCGGCGGGCGGCGCCAAGGGTTGATCCGACACTTCTCGGACTGCGATCACAAAGTACTCCGTCTCGCCGAAGCACGAAGTTGGTATGAATTTATGCTGCTGGTACGACAATACGACGCGTTTTCCGGCGACATCATTGATCTTGCCGGCCACCGCCGTGTCACGCACCGTGAAGTCAAATTTCTCAGGAATGGCCCCCGGCATCGTTACCATGGCGATCTCACCTTCCCAGGTCTTGCACAGCCAGCCTTTACTGGAGAGCCTCTGCACATACCCGGCTCGCTCACCTTCGGAATAGCTCCAATTCAGAGTGAGCCAGATCCACAAAATCCCGAGCAACACGAAGGCGGCCACGATAATCAGCGCAGCACGCAAGGCTCTGGATTTCATGAAGCAAACCTCATGGATCGCGTCAGTACAGTTTAGCCGAATCCTGAACGGCCCTTTGAGGCCGCAGCGTAAACCGGGTGGGTGATTTTCGATTCCCACACCAGGGGTCTCTGCGTCCGTCGTACCGAGAGTGAAGAGCTCAGAACTCAGGACGCAGCCGAAATACGAAGCGTGAGGAATTGCCTAAAGCGCTCTCGAACGTCGTCGGCATTCTTCGTACATCTACGAAGCTCCAAGCGATTCGTTCCTGGCGCTAGGAACCTT
>CATPAO010000061.1 GCA_955652025.1 Casimicrobiaceae bacterium | reverse complement strand
CCCGCGGGCCTGTATCTGGCGCTGTTGCGCAAGCGGGCCGATCCGGCGTGCGCAATTCGCGTCGTCGAGCGCAATCGCCCGTACGACACGTTCGGCTGGGGCGTGGTGTTTTCCGACCAGACGCTCGGCAATTTGGAGGCGGCGGACCCGGCGACCGCGCGCGAGATCGCCGACGCCTTCAATCATTGGGATGACATCGAAGTCCACTTCAAAGGCCGAACGATCACCTCCGGCGGGCACGGCTTCTGCGGTATCGGCCGCAAGCGGCTCCTGAACATTCTGCAGCGCCGCTGCGAGGCGCTGGGCGTCGAGCTCGTCTTCGAGACGGACGTCGGCGACGACCAAGCGGCGGCGCGCGAATTCGGTGCTGATGTCGTCATCGCGAGCGACGGCGGCAACAGCCGGATCCGCAACCGGTACGCGGCGACGTTCGAGCCCGATGTCGACCTGCGGCGCTGCCGCTTTGTGTGGCTCGGGACGAAGCGCAGGTTCGCCGCGTTCACGTTCGCATTCGAGCAAACAGAATGGGGCTGGTTCCAGGCGCACGCCTATCAGTACGATGGCGACACGTCGACCTTCATCGTCGAAACGCCGGAGGACGTTTGGCGTGGCGCCGGCCTTGAATCGATGACACAGGAGGAAGCGATCGCATTTTGCGAGCGACTGTTCGCGCGTTATCTCGACGGGCATCGGCTGCTCTCCAACGCGGCGCACCTGCGCGGATCGGCGATCTGGATACGCTTCCCCCGCGTCGTCTGTCGCCGTTGGGTACATTGGGATCGGATCGACGACCGCGACGTGCCCGTCGTGCTGGTCGGCGACGCCGCGCACACGGCGCACTTCTCGGTCGGATCGGGCACCAAGCTGGCACTTGAGGACGCCATCGCATTGTCAGCTGCGCTCGAACAGGACGCAGGATTGCCGGTCGCGCTGGCGCGCTACGAGGCCGAACGAACGGTCGAGGTGCTGAAAATCCAGAACGCCGCGCGCAATTCCACCGAATGGTTCGAGAACGTCGATCGCTACGCGCGCTTCGAGGCCGAACAGTTCGCGTACAGCCTGCTTACCCGCAGCCAACGAATCTCGCACGAGAACCTGCGGATGCGCGATCGCGCATTCGTCGCAACGATGGAAGCGTGGTATGCGCGGCGCGCGCCCGAGGCAGCGGACCCGAGTAACGCGCCGATCCCGCCGATGTTCACGCCGTTCACGCTCCGCGGCGTGACGCTCCCGAATCGCGTCGTCGTCTCGCCAATGGCGCAATACTCGTGTGTCGACGGCACGCCCGACGACTACTACCTCGTGCATCTGGGAAGCCGCGCGCATGGGGGCGCCGGCCTCGTGTTCACGGAAATGGTCTGTCCCGCGGCGGACGCGCGCATCAGTCCCGGCTGCGCCGGCATGTACGAAGACACGCATCGCCCAGCGTGGACGCGCATCGTCGATTACGTTCACCGACGAACGAACGCCAAGATCGCGCTGCAGCTCGGTCACGCCGGCCCGAAGGGATCGACGCAACTCGGGTGGGAGGAGGGTGACGCGCCGCTCGCGACGGACAATTGGCCGCTGATCGCGCCCTCCGCGATCCGCTATGGTCCCCGCAATCAGGTGCCGCGCGGGATGACCACTGACGACATGGAACGCGTGAAGGCCGAGTTCCTGCGCGCCGCCCGCTGGGGCGCCGAATGCGGCTTCGATTGGCTCGAGCTGCACTGCGCGCACGGCTATCTGCTGTCGGCGTTCATCTGTCCACTTACGAACCGGCGCGACGACGAATATGGCGGCCCGCTCGCGAATCGCTGTCGCTTTCCGGTCGAAATCTTTCGCGCGCTACGCGCGATGTGGCCGGCGGACCGGCCGATGTCGGTGCGAATTTCGGCGCACGACTGGGCGGAAGGCGGCAACACACCGGACGACGCCGTCGCGATCGCGCGCCTCTTCAAGGATGCCGGCGCCGACCTGATCGACGTGTCGTCGGGTCAGACGACGCGCGACGCGAAGCCCGTCTACGGCCGCATGTACCAAACGCCGTTCGCCGATCGGATCCGCAACGAGGTCGGCATCGCGACGATGGCGGTCGGCGCGATCTTCGAGCCCGATCACGTCAACAGCATCCTGATGGCCGGACGCGCCGACCTGTGCGCGCTCGCGCGGCCGCATTTGGCCGACCCATACTGGACGCTGCATGCCGCAGCGCAACTGGGCTATGCCGACATACGTTGGCCGGTCCAGTATCTGGCGGCCAAGGCGCAGCTCGAGCGCAACCTCGCGCGAGCGGTCGAGACCGCGGCCGAGCGTCCCGATGCGAACGGTTAAGCCAACAATGAGTTCGCGGCACCTTATGGTTTCGCACGATCCAGAATCACGGATCTCCGAAGCGCATCACGAGTCGCTGCGATTGTGGCTCCGCTTGTTCACGTGCACTCTGTTGATCGAGCGCCGCGTGCGCGCCAAGCTGCGCCACGAATTCGAGACGACGCTGCCGCGCTTCGACCTGATGGCGCAGCTTGAGCGCAATCCGCGCGGATTGAAGATGGGTGAGTTGTCGAAGCGACTGATGGTGACCGGCGGCAACGTCACCGGCATTACCGATCAGCTGGCGGCGGAAGGCTGGGTCGAGCGCCGGCCGATCCCCAACGATCGCCGCGCCTATGCCGTGCGGCTGACGGCGAAGGGCAAGCGCGCGTTCGA
Organism: Casimicrobiaceae bacterium; assembly: GCA_955652025.1. GTDB lineage: Bacteria > Pseudomonadota > Gammaproteobacteria > Burkholderiales > Casimicrobiaceae > VBCG01. Next base: position 1,015 of record CATPAO010000061.1, on the reverse strand, counting down.
CGCGATGGCGGCGGCGCACGAGCTATGGGTGATCGATTCATTCTCGGGACTCTCGCGCCCCGAGCGCAATCGGCTGCACGCGCTGCTCGGGCGGCTCAAATCCACGATGCGGGCGCAAGAAAACGTTGCGGACGCGAAGGAGTCCTCGCCATGACGACGACGCCAGCGGCACGAATTTTTCGCGATCACAAGGCGACCCATTTTCGGTTCGAGGCAGACGCCGACGGCAAGGTCGCGACGATCACGCTCGACCGGCCGGCGAAAAAGAATCCGCTCACGTTCGAGTCCTACGCCGAGCTCCGCGACCTCTTCCGGAATCTGGTCGACGCAAACGACGTCAAGGCGGTCGTGGTCACCGGCGCCGGCGGTAACTTCAGCTCCGGCGGCGATGTGCACGAAATCATCGGACCGTTGACGCAGATGGACATGCCGCAGCTCCGCGCGTTCACCCGGATGACCGGCGACCTGGTGCTGGCGATGCGCCGCTGCCCGCAGCCGATCGTCGCCGCCGTCGACGGCGTCTGCGCCGGCGCGGGTGCGATGGTCGCGCTGGCGGCCGACGTACGGTTCGGCACGCCGGCCGCGATGACCGCGTTTCTTTTCACGCGCGTTGGGTTGGCGGGTTGCGACATGGGCGCGTGCGCTCTCTTGCCGCGAACGATCGGGCAGGGTCGCGCCGCCGAGCTTCTGTACACCGGCCGGACGATGAGCGCCGACGAGGGTCTCGCGTGGGGATTCTTCAATCGGTTGGTGGCGTCGGCCGAGTTGCAAGGCGAGGCGGCGGCGTTCGCGCGCGCGCTGGCCGACGGTCCGACCTTCGCCCACGCGATGACGAAAAAGCTGCTGCATCAGGAATGGGCGATGGGCCTCGAATCGGCGATCGAAGTCGAGGCCGAAGCGCAGGCGATCTGCATGAAAAGCGCGGACTTTCGACGCGCGTACGACGCGTTCGCCGCCAAACGCGCGCCAAAGTTCGAGGGCAATTGACTCGATGAACGTCGATCACCTCGACTGG
>CATPAO010000060.1 GCA_955652025.1 Casimicrobiaceae bacterium | reverse complement strand
TCGACGGCCGATTCATGGCGACAGACTGGCTCGCAATCCTCTTCAATCCGTCGTTCCCATTTCGATTTCTGCATACGGTGATTGCCGTTTATCTGACGACGGCATTCACGGTCATCGGTGTCGCCGCTTACTACCTTCGAGGCGGTCGATTCATCGCCGAGTCGAAAGTGATGATCGTGATGGGCTTTCTTCTTGCATCAGTGCTCGTGCCGCTCCAGGCGCTCGTCGGCGATGCGCACGGCCTCAACACGCTCCACCATCAGCCGCAGAAGCTCGCCGCGATGGAAGGCATCTGGGACACGGGGCCGGGACAAAGCGCCGTGCTGTTCGCCATTCCCGACAGCACCATGGAGAAGAATCACGCCGAAATCGCGATCCCGAAGCTCGCCAGCCTCTATCTCACCCACGACTGGAACGGTGTCGTCAAGGGCCTGAAGGATTTTCCGCGTGCCGATCGGCCCCCGGTGATTCCCGTGTTCTATGGCTTCCGAGTGATGATCGGCATGTGGTCGATCATGTTGGCGCTCACGGTGGGCGCGTGGTGGCTCGCATGGCGCAAGCAACTCTATAATTGGCGCGGCGACGTGCGCCATTCCGGTCGGTTATGTGGCAGTGACGGCGGGCTGGGTTACGACCGAGGTGGGGCGCCAGCCTTATGTCGTGTACGGGCAGCTTCGCACGGCCGACGCCGTGACATCGTTTCTCACCACTGGTGACGTAATCGCGTCACTGCTCGCCTACATCACGGTGTACTCGATTGTCTTCGGCGCAGGCGCGTATTACCTCGTTCGCCTCGTGCGGCGAGGATTCCCCGCCGCGGTCGACCCGCACGAGCCGAAGCTCGCCGAGCGGTCGGCGAGGCCGCTGTCGGCAGCGACCGATCTCGAGGTCACCCCATGACGCTCGATATCGTACCGATCTGGACCATCGTTCTCGGCGTCGCTGTCTTCATGTACGTGCTGCTCGACGGTTTCGATCTCGGTGTCGGCATTCTCTTCCCGTTTGCGCCGAGCGATCATGCGCGCGACCAGATGATCAATTCGGTCGCGCCGATCTGGGATGGCAACGAGACGTGGCTCGTGCTGGGCGGCATCGCCCTGTTCGCGGCATTCCCGCTCGCGTTCGCCATCATCATTCCGGCGCTGTATTTCCCGATCCTCGCCATGCTTCTCGGACTCATCTTTCGCGGTGTCGCGTTCGAATTCCGACCGACCGCGTCCAAGAGCACGAAGCATTGGGACCGTTCCTTCTTCTGGGGCTCGCTGATCGCAACTTTTGCTCAAGGCTGCGTGCTCGGGAAGTTCGTACTGGGGTTTGCTGTAACGGGACGTCAATACGCCGGCACGAGTCTCGACTGGATTCATCCCTTCGTGCTTTCGGTTGGAGTCGGAGTCGTCTTTGGGTATGTGCTGCTCGGTGCAACATGGCTGGTCATGAAGACCGAAGGCGCGCTGCAAGCCTGGGCACGGCAAAAAGCGGAAATTTGCCTGTTCGGGGTGCTTGCGTTCATATCGATGGTGAGCCTCTGGACGCCGCTACTCGAGCCACGGATTGCGGCGCGCTGGTTCGGATGGCCGAACATCCTTTTGCTATCGCCGGTGCCCATCGTCACGATGCTGGTGGCCTGGTGGCTCTGGCGCGCGCTGGCGCGCTGGCGCGACAACCAGCCGTTCTTCGCAGCGATGGGACTCTTTGCGATGTGCTATCTCGGTCTCGGCATCAGCACTTTTCCGTACATTGTTCCGCATACGATTACGCTGTGGGACGCGGCGAGTGCCCCGGAGTCCCAGGCATTTCTGCTTCTGGGTACTCTGCTCCTGCTGCCGATCATTTTCATGTACACCGGCTGGTCATACTGGGTGTTTCGCGGAAAGGTGCGGTCCGATTTCGGCCATCATTGACAACGTTGGGGCGTGGGTCAGGAATGAACATCGGCTCCTGTCGCTCGCTGCGATGCAACAGGCGACCACGGGTCCCTGAGTCATCCGCGGAACCCACCCTTTCCGGGGGCTTCCGACCCGGCCGCCGAGCGGCGGGTGGCCCCGTTTGCCGTCGGCTACACTAATTACTCCGCACCCGAGCGATACTGACCGTTCCGCGCATTTCCGTGCCCGTCAATACGCCCCTGCTCAAGACCAAGATCAACGCGCCCCCGTCGCGCCCGCATTTTGTTGCGCGGCCGCGCCTGCTCGACCGGTTGCGCGAGGGACTCGACCGGCCGTTAACGTTGATCGCGGCGCAGGCCGGCTTCGGCAAGACGACGCTCGTGACCAGCTGGCTCAGCGAATTGCAGAAAGGAGAAAAGGTGGCATGGCTGTCGCTCGACGAGGACGACAGCGACCCGACGCGTTTCTTCTATTACCTGGTCGCGACGCTCCAGACTGTCGAGCCAGGAGCCGGCCGGGCGCCGATTTCCCTGCTCGGGAGACTCGGCGTCCCGGGGCCGAAGGATCTCACTGCCGCGCTGCTGAACGAGCTTGCCGACACACAAGGGCGCATTGTCTTGGTCCTCGACGACTACCACACGATCAAGGATCCCGAGATTCATTCGGCGATGACGTATCTCATCGAGCGCGTCCCTGAACAGCTGCGCGTGGTCATCGTAACCCGCGAGGAGCCACCCTTTCCGCTGGCGCGCTGGCGAGCGTTGCAGCGCATCGTCGAGATCGGACCGGAGGACCTTCGCTTCTCGCATGACGAATCGACGCAGTTCCTGGAACAGACGATGGGGCTCGAGCTCGACGTCGATCTGGCGCAAAAGTTAGAGGCGCGCACCGAGGGTTGGATCGCCGGCCTGCAGATGGCAGCGCTGTCGGTGCAGCAGCACGCGCGGTCCGATAGCGCGGAGATCGCGGCGAAGATCACGCAGTTCGATGGCGAGCACTACTACGTGATCGAATACCTTGCGGCCGAGGTCCTGCGCCAACAGCCCGAGGAGGTCCGTTCGTTTCTTCGCGACACCTCGATCCTCGACCGGTTCTCGGCGCCGCTGTGCGACGCCGTCTCGGGACAAACCGATAGCAAGGCGATGCTGGCCCGTCTCGAGCAGGCGAACATGTTCCTGGTCCGGCTGGACGACAATCGCCAATGGTTCCGCTACCACCAGCTCTTCGCGGACTACCTCCGTGCGGGTCTGGACACGAGCGTAGAGAAGGAGCTTCACCGAAAGGCCAGTGCCTGGCACGAGGCCCATGGCTCCGGACAGGAGGCGATGAGGCATGCGCTGCGGGCCGGCGACGTTCCCGCTACCGTCCGTCTGTTTCGGACTCAAGCGGAGAGCATGCTGGCGCGCGGCGAGATTTCGGCGCTCCTCGGCTGGCTGCAGGCGCTTCCCGAAAGTACGATTCGGGCCCAAAGCGATCTTGCGGGTTACAAGGCTTGGCTTCTCTATCTCTTGGGGAGAACCGCCGAGGCGCAAGCGTATTCGCCGGCGGCAAGCGCGGTCGATCCGGCCAATGCCCATCCGGCGCAGCGCGAGATGCTGCTCGTGTTCAAGGCGTTTCTGGCGAACCAATGGGGGAATCCGGCGGACGTCAGGCTGTTCGCGAGGCAGGCCCTGGACGAGCTCGGCGACAGTGGGTCGTTCTTTCGCGTGTACGCGTTGAGCTTTCTCGGTCAGGCGCAGATTCACTCGGGGGAGCGCCGGGAGGCGGTCAAGACGCTCCGGCAGGCGGTCGATCTAGGCGAAAAGCTGCAGAACCATTTCGTCATGCTGGACGCGCTGGGTCATCTTGCGTCGGTCATGACGGCGCAGGGGCAATTACGGGAAGCGAAGCTCTTGTGCCTCAACGTCGTCGAAAGGTTCGTGGATGCGCACGGCGATCCGCTCCCAGTGGCCGGCCTGGTGTATGTGCCGCTCGGAACGCTTCATTACGAAATGAACGAGCTCGAGGCGGCGCGGCACTATCTCACCCATGGCGTCGCGCTGTGCCAGCAACTGGGCATGATCTACTATACGTTGATGGGACAGCGCGCACTGGCCAAACTGCAGAGTGTGTGCGACGAGGCGGAAGCGTCGTGGAACACCTTGGCGGCGGCGCGCGAGGTCGCCGAGCTGTCCGAGAGTCTTCTTCGTCGGCGTCTCGTCTCGGTGGTCACCGCCGAACTGCAGCTGCGCGAGGGGAACACCTCCGCCGCCGCGCGGACGCTCGGCGACGTGCAAAAACCTCCGCGTCCGGGTTCCGAGTACGAATCGCTGACCTATGCACGGCTGTTGCTCGCCCAGCACCATCCCGGCAAGGCGGAGGAGGTGCTAGACCTTCTCGAGCAGGCCGCCGTCGCCGAAAAAAGTGAAGGCAGCCTGATCGCGATTCATATCTTGCAGGCATTGTGTCAGCGCGCGTTGGGCCATCCCTCGGCCGCCATCGAGCGGCTCGAGAAGGCGGTTTCCCTGGCAGCGTCGTCGGGGTACCGGCGCGTATTTCTCGACGAGGGCCCGATCCTGATCCCGTTGCTCGAGAAAGTGCGCCACGTCGCACCCGCGTACGTGAGCAAGCTGATCGACGGCGATCCCGGTACCGCCGCGGCAAGTCCGCGGGCGTTGCCCGAACCCCTCAGCCGAGCAGAGCGCGAGATCCTTCGCCTGCTCACGCGGGGCCTCACCAATCAGGAAATCGCCGTCCAGTTGGGGACGACCGTAGGTACCACCAAGTGGCATTTGAGCCAGATTTTCGGCAAGCTGCAAGTTCACAATCGCACGACGGCGATCGCAAAGGCCCGGGAACTCAAGCTCCTCTAGGGAATTGGGCGCGCGACCCGACGCGAGCACCTTACTTTCGTTAGGTGACACGGCGTCATTGCCCGCCGAATATTTGAAAGTAAACCGCTGTTCGGGGGGTTGCCTTCCGGGGGATCTCATGATCACGCGCCGCGGCTCGGGTCACCAGGAAAGTCGCATTATTTCGTGCGCCGCACGAATACCGCGAACAACGCAGGATCGACGAACGCCCTGACGGAGGAACGATGGCGCATCTGAACGCAGCGGGCCGAATAGAACGGCAGCCGATTGCGCATATCGCGGGGAGGCCAGCATGATCAGCGGCAAGACGACGTTGATTGCCCACGTGGGATACCCAACCGAAGCGTTCAAGGCGCCGCTCATTTACAACCCGTACTTCGAGAAAGCCGGTATCGACGCCGTCGTCGTGCCGATGGGCATCAAGCCCGAGGACTACGCGAGCACGCTGAAGGCGATCTTCACGTTCACCAACATCCGCGGTGCGCTGGTGACGATGCCGCACAAGGTCACGACCGTTGCGCTGCTCGACGAGGTCTCGACCGCCGTCCAGGTCGCCGGTTCCTGCAACGCCATTCTGCGTCGTTCCGACGGCACCCTGCTCGGCGATATGTTCGACGGCGCTGGCTTCACTCGCGGGTTGAAGCGCAAGAACTTCAAGTTCGCGGGTGCGTCCTGCTTGGTGGTCGGAACCGGTGGCGTAGGCTGCGCCATCGCCGCATCGATTGCGGGCGAAGGCGTCGCGAAGCTGTTCCTGTCGGACACCAATACCGCATCGGCCGAAGCGCTCGCGAGTCGGATCAGGCATCACTACCCGAAGATCGAGACCGGACTGCGCACGAACGATCCGACGGGCTACGACCTCGTCGTCAATGCCACGCCGCTGGGGATGAAGACCGGCGATCCCTACCCGATCGACGTTACGCGCCTGGCGCCCAGCACCTTCGTGGGCGAAGTGGTGATGAAACAAGAGATCACGCCGCTGCTGCAGGCAGCGCGGGAAAGAGGCTGCAAGTTTCAGGTTGGCACAGACATGCTTTTCGAACAGATTCCGGCCTACCTGGAGTTCTTCGGCTTTGGGACGACGACCCCGGAGGAACTTCGCGCCGTATCGAAAGTAGCGTACTAGGATTTCGATTTCAAGTCGCGTAAGCGGGTCGCTTTTTGATGAACGCTCATGCCGTCATGGACGGATGGAAGCTGGCGCTCTCCGGAATCGTCCGTTCCCAATTCCATCTACGGTAGTGAGTTTCGCATCGGACCGACTACGATGACCTTCGAAAACATTGTCACCGAACGACGTGGGCGTGTCGGTCTCGTCACCCTGAGCCGTCCGAAGCAGCTCAACGCGCTCAACGATGCGTTGATGAACGAGTTAGGAGAAGCGCTCCGCGAGTTTGACAAGGACGAGACCATCGGCGCGATCGTGATAACCGGCGGCGACAAGGCGTTCGCGGCGGGTGCCGACGTCGGCGCGATGAAGGACTGGTCGTACATGGACGTGTACAAGACCGATTTCATCACGCGCAATTGGGAAGCCGTCCGTTCTGTTCGCAAGCCCGTGATTGCGGCCGTTGCCGGCTTCGCGCTCGGTGGGGGATGCGAACTTGCGATGATGTGCGACATTGTCATCGCCGCCGAGAACGCGCGCTTTGGCCAGCCCGAGATCAAGCTCGGGATAATTCCCGGTGCCGGTGGGACGCATCGACTGCCGCGCGCAATCGGCAAGGGGAAGGCGTTGGACCTAATCCTAACGGGTCGCGTGATGGACGCGCAAGAAGCCGAACGCGCCGGTCTCGTCTCCCGCATCGTGGCGCCCGACAAGCTGCTGGACGAGGCGCTCAAGGCTGCCAACGATATTTGCGAATACTCGCTGCCTGCGGTCATGCTCGCGAAGGAGGCGGTGAATCGCGCTTACGAGAGTCCGCTGGCCGACGGCATCCTCTTCGAGCGCCGCGTCTTTCACTCGTTGTTCGCGACCGAGGATCAGAAGGAAGGGATGCGCGGCTTTGTCGAGAAGCGCAAGCCTCAATTCAAGCATCGCTGACGGCCTTCATTCGGATCGGTCGATCCGGCCATTCCGAAGGAACCGTCCCGGGAGGACTAGCAAATTGGTCGACCGGCCATCGAAGGCGCGAGAGTCCTGTCCAGGTGGACGAAGACCTTACCGGAGGAAACGATGAAGAAATTCCTGATGCTTCACGGTGTCAATCACAACATGTTCGGCAAGCGCGACCCCGTTCAATACGGGACCATCACACTCGGGGAAATCGATGCGCAGCTGCGCGCGCTCGGGAAGGAGCTGGGTGTCACGGTGGTGAGCTTCCAGACGAACAGCGAAGGCGCGATGTGCGAAAAGATTCACGAGGCCTTCACGGAAAAGTTCGATGGCGTGATGCTCAACGCCGGTGCCTGGACCCATTACAGCTATGGAATCCGGGACGCTCTGGCGATTCTCACGGTCCCCATCGTCGAGATCCACATGTCCAATATTCACGCGCGCGAGGCGTTTCGCCATGTCTCCGTCTTCGGCGAAATCGTCAAGGGCCAGATTTGTGGATTCGGCGTCGACAGCTATCTGCTTGGCTTGAGAGCCGCCGTTTCCGCTTCGGGCGGGGCAAAGTAGGTTCGAGCTCGACGGTAGCCGGGACGGCGTCCGGGGAAAGCGTTGATGCATCCGGACATCCAAAAGCGCCAGGCTCCACTCAGGAATCCGAGAAAAGGACCACACGAACGAAGCCAGCTTTCCGCGACTCTTCGGCGTGTGCGACAACGACGCGGCAAAAGACGTTGTGGTCGGCCAAGGGGCTGCGCCGCGCGTGTAACCCCAATGACTGCTCGCGATTCGCTTCCACCCGATCATCCCGAGCGCGTCCTTCTGTCGAACGAGGTGCACGCGCGACCGCACGCGGCACTCGAAACCCCGCAGCGCGCGACGTATGTCGCCGTCGTCGTCGACAAGGACGAGCGCGGACTGGAGTTCGTTCATCTTAGCGCTTTGTGTAAATACTTTGGCGCCGTTCCTCCGTCTGCCGGGGCGTCCCATTTCAGCGCGAGCATGGGCCCCATCCAGGTCAGATGGGAGCGCCACGCCGAGTTTTCCGGTTATACGTTCCTTGCGCCTGGCGAGAGCGCACAGCCCTTCAGCGAGCCAACGGTAGCGCTGCTGCCGGCCGGGTGGCTCGCCGCGGTGCCGGGAAAGACGATCGTCGCTGCACATGCGATGCTGGTGACGAGCGCGGAACATGCCACGGAGAGCGAATTTGTCGGGGCACACTTTGAACACGGCGTCATCGTGGGCGCGGAAATCGGCGACGGTGCGGGATTCGCATTCACCGATTTCCACATTTATGGAGACGGGTACGCCCGCTTCCTGGTGCTCGACCGGCATCTGGTTCCTCGCCAGGCAGGTCGGATGCTGCAGCGCCTGTTCGAAATCGAATCCTATCGTGTAATGGCGCTGCTGGCATTGCCCATCGCCCGCGCGCAGGCACCGCGAATTCTTGCCGTCGAGCAGTCGCTCGCCGCACTCACTCAACAGATCGCCCAGGATGATGGAGGTGACGAGGCGCTGCTGGGCAAGCTCACGATGATCGCCGCCGATGTCGAAAACACGCTCGTCGCGAGTCAATACCGATTCAGCGCGGGCCGCGCCTACTATGATCTTGTGCGCTCCCGAATTGCCGAATTGCAGGAAAGGCCGCTTGCGGGGATTCAGACGATAGGCGAATTCATGACGCGCCGTCTCGCTCCCGCGATGGCGACATGCGTATCGGTATCCCAGCGCCTGCGCGAACTATCGGAACGCGTCGCGCAGGCAAGCGCTCTCCTGTCGACTCGGGTCGAGATCGCGCGCGAAAAGCAGAACCAGGCACTGCTGGCATCGATGGATCGGAGGGCGAGGTTGCAGCTGCGCTTGCAGCATACGGTCGAAGGGCTCTCGGTGGCGGCCATAAGCTACTACGTGGTGGGTCTGGTCGGGTACGTCGCCAAGGGACTGAAGGCCGCAGGATTCGACGTCGATCCGGAGATTTCCATCGCGTTGTCGATCCCCGCCGTCATCCTGCTGATTGCATTCGCGTTGCGGCGCGCGCGGCGCAGGCTTGGTGCGCATTGACAGTGTATGTCCCGCTTAAGGATGTCGGCTCAAGGAAAGCGCGACGTAACGGCATCGCCTCACCCACGCGAAGCCGCGCGTCTTGCAGGCGTATTAAGGCGGGTATCAAGGAGTACTAAATGCCGAGCGACGAACACGTGAAACTGCCCGACAAGGAGCCCACGCTGCGCGTTGTACCGATGCCAGCGGACGTCAACCAATACGGCGACATCTTTGGTGGCTGGATCATGTCGCAGGTGGATATTGCCGGCGCAGTCCCCGCGGCGCGCCGCGCCCGCGGTCGGACCGCGACGGTTGCGGTCAACTCCTTCGTGTTCAAGCAACCGGTCGTGGTCGGGGATCTGGTTAGTTTCTATGCGGAGATTTCGCATGTCGGGCGAACTTCGATCACCGTTGCCGTCGAGGTGTATGCGCAGCGCAATCCCGACGATGTGATCTGCGTAAAAGTAACCGAGGCGAGCCTGACGTACGTTGCGGTCGGGCCGGACCGCCGCCCGCGGCAATTGGCACCGGAGTAAGTTGCCCCGTGACTTGGACTCGAAGAATGCCTATGAAAGAGTCGCTGCACCGTCCGCATACCGC
>CATPAO010000059.1 GCA_955652025.1 Casimicrobiaceae bacterium | reverse complement strand
GCGTCGTTCCGCGTGGGAGATGCGCGTGACGACGTTTGCCGCGGGCACGCGCGCCGCGTCGCAATTGATCGCGCGCTACGACGTCCGCAATCGCACGAGCCGGCCGGTGACGCTGACGCTCGTTCTCGCGATCCGTCCGTTCCAGGTGAACCCGCCGACGCAATTTCTCAATGCGCCGGGCGGCGTGAGCGCGATCTGGGACGTCACCTGGGACGACGGCGCGATGTCGGTGAACGGCACGCGCCGCGTCTTCGCGTTGTCGCCGCCGGATCGCGTGGGTGCATTCCCGCTCGATGCCAGGCCCGTGCCCAAACTCTTTACGACATCGACCTGGGCGGCCGCCAAAGAGGTCCACGATCCGACCGGCTATGCGTCGGGCGCGCTCGCTTACCGCCTGACGCTTCCGCCACGGGGAAGCCGCACAGTCGGCGTTGTCGTCCCGCTGTCCGGGGCCGCGATGCGTCCGACGCTGATGGGATTGTCGCCGTCGAGCTGGCTGGGACGGCAGCAGGACGCGGTCGCCGCGGCGTGGCGTTCGAAGCAGAACCGCGTGGCGATCCGCGTTCCCGCGGCGGGCAAACCGATCGCCGACACGTTGCGCACGGCGCTCGCGCATATCCTGATCACGCGCGACGGCCCGGTGCTGCGTCCCGGAACGCGGTCGTACGCGCGCTCGTGGATTCGCGACGGCGCGATGATGTCGGAATCGCTGTTGCGCCTTGGACACGCGGATGTCGCGGCCGATTATTTGCGCTGGTACGCGCCGCACCAGTTCGACAACGGCAAAGTTCCCTGTTGTGTCGACGAGCGCGGCGCCGATCCCGTTCCCGAAAACGACAGCGCCGGCGAGTTGCTGTTTCTGGCCATGGCCGTGTATCGCCACACCGGCGATCGCGCGTTGCTCGAGACGCTGTGGCCGCGGCTCGACGCGGCGGCGCGCTACCTCGAGCGCTTGCGCCAATCCGAACGCACGGAAGCGAATCTTGCCCCCGCGCGTCGCGCGTTCTACGGACTGATGCCGGCGTCGATCAGTCACGAGGGATATTCGGAAAAGCCGATGCACTCGTACTGGGACGATTTCTGGGCGCTCAAGGGCTACGATGCCGCAGTGGATGCCGCCACGGTGCTCGGTCACCGTGAGGCGGCGGATCGGCTCGCGCGCGAGCGCGACGAATTTCGCGGGGACCTCGCGGCGTCACTCCGCGCGTCGATGGCCGCGCACGGAATCTCGTATATTCCCGGCGCCGCCGAGCTCGGCGATTTCGATCCCACGTCGACGGCGATCGCATTGGCTCCGGAGGGTGACCTGGATCAGCTCGCGCCGGCCGGCATCGAGCCGACGTACGAACGTTACTGGCGCGAGTTCGTCGATCGCCGCGATGGCCGCAAGGAATGGAGCGACTACACGCCGTACGAGCTTCGCACGGTCGGCACGTTCGTGCGCCTGGGTTGGCGCGACCGCGCGCAGGAGCTCCTCGCGTTCTTCCTTGCCGGCCGGTGTCCGGCGGCATGGAATCAATGGGCCGAGGTCGTCGGTCGTAACGTCAGGCAGCCGCGCTTTGTCGGCGACATGCCGCATGGCTGGGTCGCGTCCGACTTCATTCGCACCGCGCTCGATCTGTTCGCGTACGAGCGCCGGGGCGATGGCGCACTGGTGCTCGCCGCCGGCGTTCCGGCGGACTGGCTCGACGGCCCGGGCATCGCCGTGAGCGGCCTCCGCACACGCTACGGGAGTTTGCGATACTCGGCGCGGAAGGAAGACAAACGTGTGATCGTGCGCATTGCGCGCGACATGACGCTACCGCCGGGTGGCGTTGTATTCGTCTGGCCCGGAAAGGAATCGCCGGGCATCGCGCACGTCAACGGCAAGGTGACCGCATGGCGCGGCAAGGAGTTGCTTGTCCGCGAGCTCCCCGCCGAGGTGGTAGTCGACACGCAATGAACGGGCTATCGCGACCGGGATGATAAAAATGTCGAAGAATATGGAATTTCCCGCGAACTTCCTTTGGGGAACGGCCACCTCCGCATATCAGATCGAAGGCTCGCCACAGGCCGACGGCGCCGGTCCGAGCATCTGGACGCGATTCGCGCACACGCCGAACCGGGTGCGCGGCGGCGACACCGGCGATGTCGCATGCGATCACTATCGGCGCTACGCCGAGGACGTCGCGCTGATGCGAGAGCTCGGCACGAACACCTATCGCTTCAGCATCTCGTGGAGCCGCGTACTGCCGCGCGGGCGCGGCACGGTGAATGCGGCCGGACTGGACTTCTACGATCGATTGGTCGACGCGCTGTTGCAGAACGGCATCGAGCCGATGGCCACGCTCTATCACTGGGACTTGCCGGCCGCGCTCGATGACCAGGGAGGGTGGCTCAATCCCGACATCGCCGGCTGGTTCGCCGACTACGCGGCGATTCTGTTTCGGCGGCTCGACGACCGCGTGAAGCTATGGTCGACGCTTAACGAGCCTTGGGTGGTCACCGACGGCGGCTATCTGTTCGGCGTGCTCGCGCCCGGCCACCGCAATCGCTTCGAGGCGCCGATCGCCACGCATCATCTGCTGCGTTCGCATGGTGCCGCGGTGCAGGCGTATCGCAGCGAGGGCAAGCATCGTATCGGCATCGTGGTGAACCTGGAGCCCAAGTACCCCGCGTCGGAATCTCGAGCGGACCGGGAGGCGACGGCCCGCGCCGATGCCTACATGAATCGGCAATATCTGGATCCGGTATTCCTCGGCCGCTATCCTGAGGAGCTTCGCGCGATCTTCGGCGATGCGTGGCCCGAGTGGCCCGCGGAGGACTTCAGGCTGATCCAGCAGCCCATCGACTTCGTCGGCGTCAATTACTACACGCGGAGCGTCACGCAATTCGATCCCGACCACTGGTTGTTGCACGCCGCGCCGGTGCGCCAGCAGCGGGCCACGCATACCGAGACGGGCTGGGAGGTGTTCGAGCGGGGGCTGACCGACACCCTCGTGCGCGTCAAGGAACGCTACGGAAATCCGGTGATGTACGTCACAGAAAATGGCGCCGCCTTTTTCGATCCGCCGACCGCCGACGGCAATCGTCTCGAAGACCCGCTGCGCGTCGACTACCTCCGCCAGCACATCAAGGCGCTGCGCATAGCGATGGATAAAGGCGTCGACCTGCGCGGGTACTTCGTGTGGTCGCTCTTCGACAATTTCGAATGGGCGCAGGGATATTCCAAGCGCTTCGGGATCGTGCACGTCGATTTTGCGACGCAAAAGCGCACGCCGAAGGACAGCGCCCGCTTCTATTCGGAGGTCATCGCAACGAAGGGGCGTGCGCTGTAACGTGGTCCGAACCTTCATTTCGGCGGCGATTGCGTCCGTGTCTGACATGACGTTGGACCGTCGTCCTACGGCGCGAACGCTCCACGCGCGTTAACTTGGTGCCGTTCCGACGGTACAGCGCGGGAACTTTTGGTTTCGCGCGCGCCGAACGTAGAGATCGGAGGTGAATATGAAGATCACGTCCAAGACAGTGCTCGGCATTGCCGGCCTGGTCGTCGCCACGCAAGGGGTGGCGCAGGGTGATTATCGCCGCCATGGCGACGAACGCCTGTACGAGGCGCAGGTAGTCGCGGTGCATGCGGTCGTCGGTCCTCCCGAGCAGCGTTGCTGGGTTGAACGACAGCAAGTGGTCGAGGAGAATCGCGGCGCGCCCAACGTGGGCGGCGCGATCGCCGGCGCGGTGATCGGCGGCATTCTCGGCCATCAGATCGGCGGTGGGCGCGGTAACGATGCCGCCACGGTGGGCGGTGCCGTCGCCGGCGGGGCCATCGGCGCCAATGTCGATCGCGGACGCGGCGGTACGAGCGTCTACAGCCAGGATGTGCAGCGTTGCGCGACCGTGCCGAGCGAATCGCGGCCGGATTACTGGGACGTCACGTATACGTTCAACGGAATGGTGCATCACGTCCAGACGAGCGCCCCGCCGGGCGCGACAATTCTGGTCAATCGCGACGGTGAGCCGCGCATCTGAAGCGTCTGATCAATGCGAGGTCGATTCGGGGTCGCCCGCGCGGGCGACCCCGATTGATCGATCGCTACGAAATCCCCGGGTCGGAGCCCGTCAGCCGGTCGTGACCGATGCGCGCCGGCTCGAGCCGCCGCGAGGATAACTCGGGTTCGATCTCGTCGTTGCTCGCGTCGCCATGCAGGCCCACGACGGAGCCTTCGGTCGCGTCTTCGCCCAGGAAGCCGCCGCTTTGATGCGCCCACAGGCGCGCGTAAAGCCCGCTTTGCGCCAGCAGCGTGCGGTGCTCGCCTTCCTCGACGATGCGGCCGCGGTCGAGCACGATCAGCCGGTCCATCGCAGCGATCGTCGACAGCCGATGCGCGATCGCGACGACGGTCTTGCCTTCCATCAAGCGATAGAGACTTTGCTGAATCGCCGCCTCGACTTCCGAATCGAGCGCGCTTGTCGCTTCGTCGAGCAGCAGGACCGGCGCGTTCTTCAGCATCACGCGCGCGATCGCGATACGCTGGCGCTGGCCGCCCGATAGCTTGACGCCGCGTTCGCCGACGTGCGCCTCGAAGCCGCGGCGACCTTTCGCGTCCGCCAGGCCGACAATGAAATCGTCCGCTTCGGCACGCCGCGCCGCGGCCTCCATGTCGGCGTCGGTCGCGTCGGGCCGGCCGTAGAGGATGTTGTCGCGCACGGAGCGATGTAACAGCGACGTGTCCTGCGTCACCATGCCAATCTGCGCGCGCAGGCTTTCCTGCGTCGCGTGCGCGATGTCCTGGCCGTCGATCAGAATGCGGCCGCCTTCGGTGTCGTAGAAGCGCAACAGCAGGTTGACGATCGTCGACTTGCCCGCGCCGGAGCGTCCGACGAGGCCGATCTTCTCGCCGGGGTGGATCGTCAGCGACAGATCATCGATGACGCGTGTCTTGCCGCCATACGAAAAGCTCACATGCTCGAAGCGAATCTCGCCACGGGTCACGACGAGAGGCCTTGCATCGGGCCGATCGACCACCGTATGCACGCGCGCGAGCGTGTTGATGCCGTCCTGCACGGTGCCGATGTGCTCGAACAGCGCGGCCATTTCCCACATTACCCAATGCGAGATGCCGTTCAAGCGCAACGCCATCGCGGTTGCCGCGGCGACGGCGCCCACGCCTACGTGTCCTTTCGTCCACAGCCAGAGCGTCACACCGGCGGTGCTCGCGATCAGCGCCATGCTGAGCGCGTGATTGACGATCTCGAAGCCGGTGACGAGCCGCATCTGCGCGTGGACGGTCGTGAGGAACTCCTGCATCGCGCTCCGCGCAAAGCCGGCTTCGCGCCGCGCGTGCGAGAAGAGCTTGACGGTGGCGATGTTGGTGTAGGCGTCGGTCATACGACCGGTCATCAGCGAGCGTGCGTCGGCCTGTTCGCGCGCCACGCGACCCAATCGAGGCACGAAGTAGGACAGCGCGGCCACGTAGAGCGCGACCCAGACGAAAAACGACACCAGCAGCCACAGGTCGAAACTGCCCAGGACCGCGAGCATCGTGACGAAATAGATGATCACGAAAACGAGCAGCTCGGCCAGGATCATCCAGACATCGCGCACGGCGAGCGCGGTCTGCATCACCTTGGTCGCGATGCGGCCGGCGAACTCGTCCTGGTAGAACCCCATGCTCTGCCCGAGCATCAGTCGATGGAAGTTCCAGCGCAGCAACATCGGAAAGTTGCCGACGAGCGCCTGTTGCTTGAGCGTTGATTGCAACACGACCAGCAGCACGCTGCCGGCGAGCACGCCCGCGAGCAAGAGCAGTGTGCCGCGCTCTTCCGTCCACAGGCGCGCGGGCGCGACCGCGGCCAGCCAGTCGACGATGTGACCCATCATGCTGAACAACAGCGCCTCGAATGCGCCGATGACTGCGGTGAGCAGCGTCATCGCGAAGATGTAGCGGCGCAGGCCGCGCGTGCAGTCCCACAGGAACGCGAAGAATCTGCGCGGCGGCGTCGCCGGCGGCGCGTCGGGATAAGGGTGGATCAGGTGTTCGAACCAGGTGAACACGGAATTCTCCGCCGCGGCGCGACCGCCCATGATCGCACGCGCGGCAGATCGTTCTCTCGCGGCTAGTCGGCTGCCGGCGCCTCGGCCTCCGGCTGCCCATCGCTGAACAGCTGGTAGAGCAGGATCGCGCCGAACGTTGCGGTGCCGATGCCGCCCAACGTGAAGCCGCCGAGCTTGAGCGCCAGATCGCCCGCGCCGACCGTCAGCGCCACTGCCGCCGTGACGAGATTGCGCGCGCGCGAGAAGTCGACGCGATTTTGCACCCAGATGCGTCCGCCGGTCGCCGTGATGAGTCCGAACACCACGATCGACAGCCCGCCTAAGACCGGTCCCGGAATGGTCATGATGAGCGCGCCGAATTTCGGGGAGAAGCCGAGCACAATCGCGACCGCCGCCGCGACGACGAAAATCAGCGTCGAATAAATCTTCGTCACCGCCATGACGCCGATGTTCTCCGCGTACGTGGTCACGCCGGTGCCGCCGCCGGCGCCCGCCACGATGGTCGCGAGTCCATCACCCAGGAACGCGCGTCCGAGGTACGGGTCGAGATTCTGCCCCGTCATCGCGGCGACCGCTTTGACGTGGCCGAGATTCTCGGCGACCAGCACGATCGCCACCGGCGCGATCAGCGCGATGGCCTGCGTGTTCCATACGAGCGATGCGAACTTCGGCCATCCGACCCACGACGCATTCACGACTCCGGTGAAGTCGATCGGCTTGCCGAGTTCCATCCCGTTGGTGCAGAGCGCGTAGAGCAGGTAGCCGGCCAATCCGCCGAGGAGTATCGGCAAACGCCGCGCAAGACCCGGTGCGCGCACGGCTACGAGGCCCACCGCGACAATCGTCGCGATGCCGATCCACGTCTCGAGTGCGCCGCCCGAGATGCCTTTCACGGCGATCGGCGCGAGGTTGAGGCCGATCACCGCGACCACCGCGCCGGTCACCACGGGCGGCATCAGGCGCTCGATCCAGCGATAGCCGATGCCCATCACGACAAGGCCGATCACCGCGTACATCGCGCCGGCGGCAACGATCCCGCCGAGCGCCACGCCGAGATTCGTGTTGGGACCGCTGCCGGAATATCCGGTCGCGGCGATCACCACGGCAATGAAGGAAAAGCTCGAGCCGAGATAGCTCGGCACGCGACCGCCCACCGCCAGGAAGAAAATCAGCGTGCCGATCCCGGAGAACAGGATAGCCACGTTGGGATCGAAACCCATCAGCAATGGCGCCAGCACCGTGGCGCCGAACATCGCGACCACGTGCTGCAAGCCGAGGACGATGGACTGCGGCGCGGGCAAGCGCTCGTCGGGCGCGATCACGCCTTCGTGGCGCAGCTTCCAGCGGGGGAAATAGGGCGCACTTTTGGGGTTCATCGCGGGCACCGGTTAGGGAACACGCGCATTGAACACCCAAACCTCACCCGCCGTCAGCGCTGACTATCCGCCATGTTGGAGCCATCGCATGAGCGGCGGCAGCGCGATCAGTCCCCACGTCGTCGCGAGCATCAAGAGCGCGATCAGCACCGCGGCGCTCCCCAAATCCTTGGCGCGCTTCGACAGCCGGTGCGTATCGAGACCGATCCGGTCGACCGCCGCCTCGACGCTCGAGTTGAGGAGCTCGACGACGAACACGAGCAGCACCGACGCGATCAACAGAACGTGCTCCGCCGGCGACACGTCGACCATGCACGCGATCGGCACCAGGATCGCCGCGAGCGCCACCTCCTGGCGGAACGCGCTTTCGTGGCGAAACGCGAGACGAAGACCCGACAACGAGTAGAACAACGCGTTGCCGAGACGGCGCAGTCCGCGCTGTCCCTTGTGCGGGCTTTCAGGCAGCTCGGTCGCGCGCACGATTGGGATGCAGATGCGCGATGAACTGTGCCGTCGCGCGCTCCCACGAATACGCGAGCGCGTGGCGCCGCACGACGTCGCGGTCGAGACCGCGCGCGGCCAGCGCGGCGGCGCGGAGGTCGTCTCCGACAATTCCGCTTTCGCCATGGCGAATCACATCGAGCGGACCCGGCACCGGATACGCGGCGACCGGCGTGCCGCTCGCCATCGCCTCGAGCATCACGAGCCCGAACGTGTCGGTGCGGCTCGGGAAGACGAAGACGTCGGCGCTCCGAAAGTGCGCGGCCAGCGCCTCGCCCGAGTGAGCGCCGGTGAACACGGCGTCCGGATGGCGCTGTTGCAACGATGCGCGCTGCGGCCCGTCGCCGACGACGACCTTGGTGCCCGGCAGGTCGAGCGCCAGGAATGCGCCGATGTTTTTTTCCACCGCGACGCGGCCCACATACATGAAAACCGGACGTGGCCACGCGTTGGGCGTCTTTGCCCCGGGGCGAAACAGCGCGGTGTCGACGCCGCGCGACCAGCGGACGAGATTCAAGAATCCGCGCCGCGAGAGATCGTCCTCGATGGCGCCGGTCGCCACCATGACGGCCTTGGACGGCGCATGAAAGCGGCGCAACCAGGCATAGGCGATGCCGGTCGGGATCCGCGTTCGCGCATGCACGTATTCGGGAAAGCGCGTGTGATAGGCGGTCGTGAACGCAAGATTCTCGGCAAGGCAGAGCTTGCGCATCGCGATGCCGAGCGGGCCCTCGGTGGATATATGCACGGCGTCGGGCATGAATTCGCCGACGATCCTGGCAAGCCCGCGCGCGGGCAGGATGGCCAACCGGATTTCCGGATACGTCGGACACGCGATGCTGCGAAAGCGGTCCGGGCCGACGACGTTCACCGTATGGCCCGCCGCTTCGAGGCCGCGAATCGTGTTGCGCATCGTGATGACGACGCCGTTGACTTGCGGCGTCCAGGCGTCAGTGGCGACCAATATACGCAAGGGTCATGTCCTCGTGGGTTGCGGCGGAAAGGGATTGCGTCGCTTGGGCAGCGACCTCGTGCCAGCGAACGATGCGCAAGTCGCCGCGATCGGTTTCGACGAGGGCGGTCAGGCTTTCGACCCAATCGCCGTCGTTGCAATAAAGAATGCCGCCGATATCGCGGATCTCGGCCTTGTGGATGTGGCCGCAAACGACGCCGTGGACCCCACGCCGTTTCGCTTCCGCCGCGACCGCGCATTCGAAATCGACCATGTACTTGACCGCGTCCTTGACCCTGAGCTTCACGTATTGCGCAAGCGACCAATACGGAAAGCCCATCCGCGCGCGCATCGCGTTCAACCAGCGATTGAGATGCAGGACCGCGGTGTGCAGGCGATCGCCCACGACCGCGAGCCATCGCACACGCTGGACGACGGCGTCGAACAAGTCGCCGTGCAAGACCAGGAGCCGCCGGCCGTCGGCCGTGGTATGAATGGCGTCGGAACAGACCTCGATGCCGCCGAACGACAGCTTCAGAAAGTGACGGCCGAATTCGTCGTGATTGCCCGGAATGAAGACGACGCGCGTACCCTTGCGCGCCTTGCGCAGGATCTTTTGCACGACGTCGTTGTGCGTTTGCGGCCAATACCAGCGGCGGCGGAGCTGCCAGCCGTCGACGATGTCGCCGACGAGGTATAGGAACTCGGACTCCGTCGCGCGCAGGAAATCGAGCAAATGCCGCGCCTGACACCCCGCCGTTCCCAGGTGAAGATCCGATATCCAGATCGTCCGGAATCGAAGCAGGCCGTCGGACTCGTCCTTCTCGGCATCTTTGGCGGGGGACGGGCTCACGTCGAGACGAGAGCGTAGTCGGCACATGTTGCATGCCCGTGGCGGTTCGGTGACGATGTGATGACGGCGTCCGCAAGACTCCCCGTCGTCCCCGCGAAGGCGGGGATCCGGCGGCGTTCGTAGTGCTCAACCAATGCAACTATCGTCCTTGTTTCATTGAAACGACGTGATGACCATGTTCGATACGATCGTGCTTGGCCTGGGCGCGACGGGCAGCGCCGCCGCCTACCAGCTCGCCAAGAAGGGGAACAAAGTTCTCGCTATCGACCGGTTCAGGCCGCCGCACGCCCACGGCTCGACGCACGGCGATACGCGGATCACGCGACTGGGTGTTGGCGAGGGCGCGCAATACACGCCGCTGGCAATCCGCTCGCACAAGATCTGGCGGGAAGTGGAGCGCGAGACCGGCGCGACGCTACTCACGAGCAACGGCGGACTGATCATCTCCAGTCGCGCCCCGCGCGCCGTCACGCATGTCGACGACTTTTTCGACAACACATTGGCGGCGGCGAAGAAGTTCGCGATCGACCACGAGGTGCTGGACGCGGACGAGATTCGGCGCCGCTTTCCCCAATTCAACGTGCGCGACGACGAAGTCGGCTATTTCGAGCGCGACGCCGGCTTTCTGCGGCCGGAGGAATGCGTCCGCGCGCAGTTATCGCTCGCGCAGCGCCATGGCGCCGCGATCCATGTGGGAGAAACCGTCCACGCGTTCGACGCGACACCGTCGGGGGTCCAAGTCTCGACCGATCGCGCCACCTACGGCGTCGGCCGTTTGATCATCGCCGCCGGCCCGTGGCTCCCCCGATGGCTCGGCGCCGATCGCGCGTCGCATTTCAGGATCTATCGACAAACGCAATTCTGGTTCGACCTCCGTGGACCGCTGCGCGCGTTCGAAAGCGATCGCTTTCCGGTCTTCATCTGGGAACTTCAGGGCAAGCCGCAAGGTGTCTATGGATTTCCGGCGATCGACGGGCCGACCGGGGGATTGAAAGTCGCGACCGAACAGTTCGGGGCGCCGACGACGCCGGAGACCGTCGAGCGCACCGTGTCCGACCATGAAAAAAGTGTCATGTACGAAACCTGCGTCGCGCCCTATTTGCCGGCGGTGTCCGGCGCGTGCCTCCGGGCGACGACGTGCCTGTACACGGTCACGCCCGATTTCGGTTTCGTGGTCGACGCCCATCCCGAGTTCGAGCGCGTCCTCGTCGCTTCCCCCTGTTCCGGGCATGGATTCAAGCATTCCGCCGCGATCGGCGAAGCGCTGGCCGAGCGGGTCGTCGACGGCGCGAGCCGGCTCGATCTCAGTCCGTTCCGATGGTCGCGGTTCGATTCCGGCGCCGGAACCGGAGGATAATGGTCTCCCGCGCGACATTTTTCGCGTTGATTCGCTCCCGGCTACGGTGATGAGGGTTCCGCGGTTCGTTGCGTTGCTTGCGGTCTCGTTCGCCGCGGCGTCGACAAACGCTGCGCCGGGGCCGGTGCTGACGCTCGCCGTCGAAGGCGCCATCGGACCCGCGACCGCGGAGTACGTCCATCGGGGGCTCGCGAAAGCGCACGACGACGGCGCGGAGCTCGTCGTCCTGACGCTCGACACGCCGGGCGGGCTCGACCAATCGATGCGCCGCATCGTGCAGGACATCCTGGCTTCGCCGGTGCCGGTCGCCGCGTTCGTCGCGCCCGCCGGCGCGCGGGCGGCGAGCGCCGGTACGTTCATCCTGTACGCGAGCCACGTTGCGGCGATGGCGCCGGGAACGAATCTGGGCGCCGCGTCGCCGGTGCAGATCGGACTCGGCGCGCCGGTGCCCGAACCGGCGGGCGCGAAGCAGGACGGCGCCGGGCCGAAAGACGTCCACGAGCGCAAGGCATTTTCCGACGCTGCCGCTTACATCCGAAGCCTCGCGCAGCTT
>CATPAO010000058.1 GCA_955652025.1 Casimicrobiaceae bacterium | reverse complement strand
GGGTGCAGCCTGCTGGCTCACGGTCGCCATGAAACTGTCGAAGTTCTGCTCCGCCACCCGGAACCAGAGGATGTCGTCGTCGCGAAACTTCTTCCACGGTTCGTAGACTTTCTTGAACTTGGCATTCGTGGTGGCGAAGCCGTCGTAGACCTCGACCGATGCCTTGTACGACGCCTGCATGATTTCACGCGGGAACGGGCGCAACTGGACCCCCTGCGACACCAGTCGGCGCAGCGCCGCCGGGTTGAGCGCGTCGTACTTGGCGACCATGTCGACGTTGGCCTCGTAACACGCCCCCTCGAGGGCCGCTTTGTAATCCTTCGGCAGCTTTTCGTAAGCGGCGATGTTGACGAACAGTTAGAACTACTCGCAGCACTCCCAAAAAAAAAAAAAATAATAAAACTTTGCGACCTTGTAGAGGCCGAGCTTCTCGTCGTCGTAGGGGCCCACCCATTCGGCGGCATCGATCGTGCCCTTTTCCAGCGCCGGGTAGATGTCGCCGCCCGGAATCTGCTGCGCGACGAGGCCGAGCTGCTGCAGCACGACGCCGGCCGAGCCGCCGATTCGCATTTTGAGACCCTTCATGTCGGCGACGCTCTTCAATTCCTTGCGGAAGAAGCCGCCCATCTGCGCGCCGGTGTTGCCCGCCGGAAAGTTGATGATGTTGTAGTCCTTCAGGAACTCGCGCATCAGCTGCAGGCCGCCGCCGTGATACATCCAGGCGTTCTGCATCCGAGCGTTCATGCCGAAAGGAATCGCGCAGGCGAACGCGAACGTCGGGTCTTTGCCGAAGAAATAATACGGCGCCGTGTGACAGCACTCGACGGTGGCGTTCTGCACGGCGTCGACGACGCCGAACGGCGGAACGATCTCGCCGCCGGCGAATACCTGAATCTGGAACTTGTTGTTGGTCACCGCAGCGACGCGTTCCGAAATCGTTAGCGCACCACCGAAGATCGTATCCAAGCTTTTCGGGAAGCTCGACGCGAGTCGCCACTTGACTTCGGGCGATCCTTGCGCGAACACGGGCGCAGACCCCGCGGCGAGAATGCCCGCGAGCCCGGCATGTTTGACGAACGAACGACGTTCCATCCAATCCTCCTCGAAATGGGGCCGGCGATGCCGACCTCGTGGCTTCGATCTCTCGGTCGCGCGATTGCCCACCGCTCCCGCATTCCGGGAGCGAAGCGTGGGCGGCCCGGTGCCGGTTAGCGGCGGATTCTAGCGGATTTTGCCGTCCCGCTCTTAACGCGCTCTTAAGTCGAGAGTTTGCGAACCGCGCTAAACAGCGCCCAGGTCCATCCGGCCTGCCGCTCGAGCGTTTGGGAA
Source organism: Casimicrobiaceae bacterium (assembly GCA_955652025.1). Classification (GTDB taxonomy): domain Bacteria; phylum Pseudomonadota; class Gammaproteobacteria; order Burkholderiales; family Casimicrobiaceae; genus VBCG01. The sequence goes on along the minus strand of CATPAO010000058.1, from coordinate 2,514 downwards.
AACCGGATCAAGTAGCGGCCGTTGCCGGTGTCGAGCTCGACCATGCCGCCCGGGGGAAACTTGTCGTCCGGACCGATCAGGCTCCGCTGCGAGCCCTGGCGATTCGCGGCGTGGGCCGGAAGATAGATGCCGAAGAACGGCCGCTCGTCCTCGCCGCGGCTCGCGTCGGCCGGCGCCATCCAGCTTCGCATCAGCACCCGCACGAGCCGCTTGGCGATGATCTCGACGCCGACCGTCACCTCATCCACTTGCTGGCGCTGCATCCGTCGCACGACCGCGAGCAGCCAATGATCGCCTTCCTTGATCGCGACGAGCTCACCCAACCGCGTCGGCGCGTCCTTGACCGGCGCGGTGAAGCGGCAGCCGGTCTCGCTGCGGTCGACGACCTTCCAAACCGATCCGCGTATTCGGCGCGCGATCGACTCCGGGTTCACGCCGGGGTTCATGACCTGCGTGACTTCGTCGAAGCTGGCCGACACACCCGGCGTTCGCGCCGCATCGGGCAGACGATCGATCTCGGCCACCGCGCGCGTCAACGCCTGCAACCCCACGACGACCCGCACCTCGCCATCGGCGGCATGGCGCGCGGCGCGCGGCGCATGCGCGATCGCATCGGGGCCAAACAACGCGGCGAGCCGCATGAGCAACAGCCGTTGCTCGCGCGGCGGCAAATCGCCCGGTTGCGGCATGTCCTCGTCCTGTTCCGGCAGCCAGCGCATCCGCTCGACGACGCGCGCGTAGATCGGGCCCGCGTCGAGGAAAAGATTGCGGCCGCCAGCGTGCGGCTTGTCGCGCCGCCGGAGGCCCTGCGCACCGGTCAGGTCGACGAAGAAGCCGGCGCCCTCGGCGGGCGGCGGCACCAGCGTGAGCGACGGCGTCCAGTCCTCGAGCTGCTTCGCTGCCCATTCGACCTGATCGGGGGTGAAATTGCCCGAGTCGAGCCGCATCAGCAACAGCGAGTTCAGGTACACCTGCTCCAGCGATACGCCGGGTTTGGCGAACGCGCCCGCGCCGAAGACGAGCTGCTCGCGCTGCCAGCTCCGGATGCGGCCGAACTCGTAGAGCTCGTGAAAGTCGCGCCATTGCGCGGGAATCCAGTGGCTATAGCGGAACAACCTGAATTTGCCGTCCAGCCCCTTGTAATGGACGAGGCGCACGAGCACCCATGGCAGGATCGCGCGCCAGCGCTTGTTCTCCGCGCGCGGAAAGCCCGCCATCAGCGCCGCATGATAAGCGGCGACGAACGCCTTGACGAGGTCGAACACCGAATGCCACAGCCGCGACTCGACTGCCGAGCTCTTTTGGTAGTTGTTGACGTATTGCTGCGTGAGCTGCGCGATGATCGGCTCGAGCCGCGCGTCGACCTTGAGCAGCGCCTCGACCTGCGCGGCGCCGACTTCCCTGCGCCCGCCGGGAAACCTCGCGACCAGCTCGAGCGCTTCCTTCTGGATCTCGATCGCATCGCCGGTCGGCAACTGCGCGATCCAGCGATCGGCGTAATTGGCGTTCCGCAGCGGGTCGGCGAGCGAGCGGACCCACGTGAACAGCGTGTCGATCATCACGCCGGCGGGACGCGTCGCGTTTTCCATCAGTGCCCGGCGACGGTCATCCGCGAGATCAGGATCGAGCCGGTGCGACGCGACCCGCGCGTGTCGACGTCGCGGCCGATCGCGACGATGTCGGCGAACATCTCTTTCAGGTTGCCGGCGATCGTGATCTCCTCGACCGGGTACGCGATCGTCCCATCTTCGATCCAGAACCCCGCGGCACCCCGCGAGTAGTCGCCGGTGACCGGATTGACGCCCTGGCCCAGCTGCTCGGTGATCAGCAAGCCGCGGCCCATCCGCGCGAGCAACGCGTCGAGATCGTCACCGCCCGGCGCGACCACGAGGTTGTGCGCACCGCCCGCGTTGCCGGTGGTCGACATGCCCAACTTGCGCGCTGAGTAACTGCCGAGAAAATAGCCCTGGAGCACGCCGTTCGCGACGACGTCGCGCGGCGCCGTGGCCACGCCTTCGTTGTCGAACGGCGCGCTGCCGCGGCCGCGCGGCAAATGCGGCTCTTCGCGAATCTGGACGTGCGGCGCGAATATCTGGCGGCCGAGCGAGTCGAGCAAGAATGACGATTTGCGGTACAGGCTGCCACCCGACACGGCGTGTACGAACGATCCGATCAGGTCGCCCGCCTCGGGCGCCTCGAAAATCACCGGGCAATCGAGTGTCGCGATTTGTCTGGCGTTGAGCCTCCGCGCCGTGCGCGTTCCGGCGATGCGCCCGACCTCCTCGGCCGGCAGGAGGTCCTCCGGCGCGCGCGCCGCCGTGTACCAGTAGTCGCGCTGCATCGCGCCGTCATGCTCGCCGACGACCGCGCAGTCGATGTGGTGGCGCGAGCTCCGGTAGCCGCCGCGAAAGCCGAGCGTGTTTGCGTAGACGAATTCGGACTCGCCGCGCGCGACCGTCGATCCCTCGCTGTTGTTGATTCGCGGGTCGATCGCCAATGCGGCCGCTTCGGCGG
>CATPAO010000057.1 GCA_955652025.1 Casimicrobiaceae bacterium | reverse complement strand
ATTCGCCGACTGGGCGTCGCTGCAAGTCGTGGGCGTCAACAACGGACTCGCGAAGCCCGGCACGAAGGCGTATCAGCGCTGGCACAAGGCCGTGCTCGACTTCTATCGCGGCGAGACGCCGCCGCAAGGCGCGATCTGGCTCACCTACTACCCGAACGTCATGGTCGAGTGGTATCCGCATGTGCTCGTCGTCAGCACGCTGATCCCGCAGGCGCCGGACAAGACGCTCAATGTCGTCGAGTTCTACTATCCGGACGAGATCGCGTTGTTCGAGCGCGAGTTCGTCGACGCCGAACAGGCGGCGTACCGCGAAACTTCGAAGGAAGACGACGAGATCGCCGAACGGATGGACGCCGGGCGCCGGGCGCTGTGCGCACACGGCAAAAGCGAGGTCGGTCCATATCAATCGCCGATGGAAGACGGGATGCGCCACTTCCACGAGTTCTATCGGCGCGAATTGGAAGCGCACGTCGGTCACCTGTAGGTCTTCGGAGCTTCCGACCCGGTACACTAGCCACAATCAAACGCTGGGGGGCGGGTTCCGGGATTTCCGGGGCCCGCCCTTTTTTGCCATGACGATTCGTGCCGCCCTCATCGTGCTCGCCCTCTCCGTTCCCCTCGTGAATGCCCAGGCCGCCGAGGCGCCGCCCGCGCCGTCGATCCCGTTCACCAAATACAAGCTCGACAATGGGCTCGAAGTGATACTCGCGCCTGACAAGCGGCTACCGATCGTCGCCGTGAATCTCTGGTATCACGTCGGCGCCGCGAACGAGGACCCGACGCGCACCGGCTTCGCGCACTTGTTCGAGCACATGATGTTCACCGGCACGAAGCACGTGCCGCGAGGATTGGACGATCGGCTGCTCGAAGCCGCGGGCGTCGTAGACTCCAATGCATCGACGTCGTTCGACCGCACGAATTACTTCGACACGCTGCCCTCGAACCAGCTCGAGCTGGGCCTGTGGATCCACGCCGATCGGATGGGCTATCTGCTCGACGCGCTCGATCAGAAGGCGCTCGCGAACCAGCAGGACGTCGTGCGCAACGAGCGCCGCCAGACCACCGAGAATCGGCCGTACGGCGTCGTCGACGAAGCGCTGTTCACGGCGCTATTTCCCGAGCGCCATCCGTTCCGGCCGGCGATCATGGGCTCGCACGCCGACATCCAGGCGGCGCGGCTCGCCGATGTGCGCGACTTCTTCAAGCGTTACTACCGGCCGAACAACGCCACACTCGTCCTTTGCGGCGATATCGAACCGGCGGATGCGAAACGTCTGGTGCAGAAATATTTCGGATCGTTCAAGCGCGGGCCCGATGTGCCGAAGCCCGCGTTCATCACGCTGCCGATCACGAGCGAGAAGCGGTTGATCGTCACCGACCGGATCGAGTTGCCGCGTGTCGACCTCGCGTGGCTCACGCCGCCGGCATTCGCGCCCGGCGACGTCGAATTGAAGGTTGCCGCCGAAATTCTCGCCGGGGGCAAGGCGAGCCGGCTCTACAAGAAATTAGTCTACGAGCAACAAATCGCGCAAAGCGTCGGTGCCGACCAGGATTCGTACGCACAGACCGCGATCTTCGACGTGCAAGCGTTGGCGCGGCCCGGCCATACGCCGGCCGAGCTCGAGGGCGCGATCGACGCCGAGCTCGCGCAGCTCGCGCGGGACGGTCCCACGCAGGACGAGATCGACCGCGCGCGCAATGTCATGGAGCGCCAGTTGTTCGAGGGCCTCGAGAAGGTTGGCGGCAACGGCGGCCGCGCGAACCGGCTCAACTATTACAACCACTACACCGGCGACCCCGGATACGTGACGCAGGATGTCGAGCGATTGCGCCGGGTCACACCCGAGGGCGTCCGACGCGCGATCGCGACATGGCTCGGCAAGAGCGCGCGCGTCGTGCTCTTCGCCGAACACGGCGAGAAAAAGCTCGCGCCGGATCTGCCGGCGACGCCGGTGAAGATCAGCGGGGCGCAGACCGAATCGATCAACGCCGATGAAAAATGGCGCGCGCGCCCGCCGGCGCCTGGACGCGAAGTCGTGCCGCGGCTCCCGGTACCGGCGTCGTTCAAGCTCGACAACGGCCTGACCGTCCTCCACCTCGAGCGCGCGGAGCCGCCGGTGGTCACGGCGCGCCTGGTCGTTGAGGCCGGTCTGGGTGCCAATCCGCCGGCAACGCCCGGCGTCGCGGATTTTTCGCTGTCGCTATTGGACGAAGGCACGCAGACGCGGAGCGCACCCGAGATCGCCGACGCCATCGCGCAACTCGGCGCCGAAATCGGCATGCAAACGCAACGCGATGCGTCGATCATGCAGATTAACGCGTTGACCGCGCAGTTTCCCGCGGCGCTCGCGATCCTGGCCGATATCGCGCTCCGCCCCACGTTTCCCATGGCCGAGGTCGAGCGCGAGCGCCAATCGCGGCTCGGCGCCGTCGTCGCCGCGCGCGACGATCCCGGCAGTGTCTCCGATGCAGCGTTTCGGCGCGCGCTCTACGGGCCGTTGCATCCGTACGGGCAAACCGCGCTCGGCACCGAACCGAGCATCAAGTCGACTGACCGCGCAGCGCTCGAGGATTTCTGGCAGCGCTGGTTCCATCCGAACAACGCGGCGCTGATCGTCGTCGGGGCGATCGGCCGCACGGAGTTGGAGGCGCTCGCCAAGCGCGAATTCGGCGCGTGGCCTGCGGCGAGCGTTCCCGTGCGTCCACCGGTGGTTGCGTTGCCGTCGAAGGCGACGCCGGCGCGCCTCATGCTGGTCGAGAAGGCGGGCTTGAACCAGACCGAGCTCCGCGTCGGACGAGTCGCCGCCATGCGCGCCACGCCCGATTACTACGCGTTGCAGATGTTGAACGAGATCCTGGGCGGTGGATTCACGAGTCGGCTCAACGCCAACCTGCGCGAGACCAAAGGATTTGCCTACAGCATCTTTTCGCGGTTCGATCTGGGTCGTGCGCCGGGACCATTCGCCGTCGTGACGTCGGTTCGCACCGATGCGACCGCGGCCGCCGTCGCCGAGATCGACCGCGAGTTCAAACGATTGCGCACGACGTCGCCCCCCGCCGCGGAATTCGCCAAGGCGCGAGACTCGCTCGTGCGCTCGCTGCCGGGCGCGTTCGAGACCAATACCGGCACGTCGGGCGCGTTCGGGACCATCTTCACCTACGGGCTGCCGCTCGATTACTACGCGCGGCTGCCCGCCAACTTGCGAGGCGTCGGCGTGCAAGCGGTCGGCGCCGCAGCGCGCCGCTATTTGGATTCGTCGCAGATGGTCGTCGTCGGTGTCGGCGAGAAGGACGCGATCGCGCCGGGCCTCGAAAAGCTGGGGCTGCTGCCGGTCGAATCACTGACACCCGCCGATTTGTTCTGACCGCATCGCGGGTATCATCCGAAGATCGACCTAGCGCTTACGAAACGATTTCGGTGCACTCGATGAAAACGACGCTGATATCCACCGACGAGCTGGCGGCGCGGCTTGACGATCCGACGCTCGTGCTGATCGACGTTCGGCACGATCTCCTGCGGCCGGAGCGTTGGGGTGTCGACGAGTACAGCAAAGGTCACATCCCCGGCGCGCTGTTTCTGCATCTCGACAACGATCTTTCGGCGCCGAAGACGGGCGCGAATGGCCGTCATCCACTACCCACCCCGGAAGCGTGCGCGACGCTGTTCGGCCGCGTCGGCATCGATGCAACGAAGCAGGTCGTCGCCTACGACCAGAACACCGGTGTATTCGCGTCGCGCTTGTGGTGGATGCTGCGCTGGCTGGGCCACGGGGCGGCCGCGGTTCTCGATGGCGGGTTCGCGAAGTGGACGCGCGAGGGACGCGCGGTCAGTGCCGAGCCGGCCGTGCCGAACGCGACCAGGTTCGCGGTGACGCACGTCGCACCGACGGTGAATTCGGTCGGCGTCGAGTCGAGCCTGTCGCGACACACGCTCCTGCTCGTCGATGCGCGCGCACCGGAACGATTCCGCGGCGAAGTCGAGCCGATGGATCCTGTGGCCGGCCACATTCCGGGTGCGGTCAACCGACCGGCGAGCCTCAACGTCACGCCCGAGGGGGTGCTGAAGCCAGCGGCGACGCTGCGCGCCGAATACAAGGCTCTGCTCGGCGGCCGGCCGCATACCGACGTCGTCCACCATTGCGGATCGGGCGTGACCGCATGTCACAACATCCTCGCGATGGAAATCGCCGGGATGCCCGGCACGCGCCTCTATCCGGGCTCGTGGAGCGAATGGATCGCAAATCCCGCGCGCCCGATCGGCAAGGCCGTCCGATAGCGAGCTCGGATCAGCCGCCGACAAGATCCATTCCGGCGATCTCGCCGTAGCGCAGACCTCGTTCGTCGCGTAGCGTTTCCATCAGCGAAACACGTGTGACAGGCCACGCCGTCGGCGCGCACGCCGCGGTGGGTATCGCTCGGACGCACCGCCGCGCGAGCGTCACGTGCGGATGGAACGGCCGCGCTTCGAGCGGAAATGCCGCGCCGGTCAATGCCGCCGCGAGCGTCGTGCGCAACGTAGCAAGCGCGTCCGGCGCGATTTCCGGCGCGAGCCATCCCACGCGCGCGCGGCGGAAGACGCCCACAAGATTCAGATCGAGCGCGAACGCCTGTCGCGGCAGCGTGGGAACGATCGCGCGCAACGCGTCGAGGCGCACCGTTGCGACGTCACCGACGAATGCCAGCGTCAGGTGCACGTTCGCCGCCGGGACCGCGCGGCCTCCGGCGCGCGTCGCGACCGCGTGGCCAATGGCCGCCAACTGCAATTGCAATGGCGGGTCGGGCACGAGCGCGTAGAACACGCGCGCCGTTTCGCGCGGCGGCGTCGCGCCCGTCATCGCAAAAAACAACGCCGCGCAACCCTTGCGGGCGGCGCGGCGCAGCCGACGGGAACGCTGTCGCGCGTCAGCCGTTGGCGACGGAGAGCTCGGCCTTCGGCTTTTCGAAGAACTGCTCGTCCTCGGTCGAGTTCTTGAGCGCGGTCGTCGACGCCCCGCTGCCCTGGATCGTCGTCGTGACGGCGTCGAAGTAGCTCGTGCCCACTTCGCGCTGGTGCTTGATCGCGGTGAAGCCTTTCGGCACCGCGGCGAACTCCGCCTCCTGCAGCTCGACGAACGCGGCCATGTGCTGGTGCGCGTAGCCGTAGGCCAGGTTGAACATCGAGTAGTTGAGGCTGTGGAAGCCGGCCAGCGTGATGAACTGGAACTTGTAGCCCATGACGCCGAGCTCGCGCTGGAACTTGGCGACCGTCGCGTCGTCGAGGTTCTTCTTCCAGTTGAACGACGGCGAGCAGTTGTACGCGAGCATCTTGCCTGGGAACTTGGCGTGGATCGCGTCGGCGAACGCCTTCGCGAACTCGAGGTCGGGCCTGCCGGTCTCGCACCAGATCAAGTCGGCATAGGGCGCATAGGCGAGCCCGCGCGACACCGCCTGGTCCAGCCCATTCCTCGTCTTGTAGAAGCCTTCGATCGTCCGCTCGCCGGTCAGGAACGGCTGGTCGATTGGGTCGATGTCGCTCGTCACCAGATCGGCCGCTTCCGCATCGGTGCGCGCGAGCGTAATCGTCGGCACGCCCATGATGTCGGCTGCGAGCCGCGCCGCGATCAGCTTGTCGACGGCCTCGCGCGTCGGCACGAGCACCTTGCCGCCCATGTGGCCGCATTTCTTGACCGACGCGAGCTGGTCCTCGAAATGCACGCCCGCGGCACCGGCTTCGATCATCGACTTCATCAGCTCGAACGCGTTCAGCACGCCGCCGAAACCAGCTTCGGCATCGGCGACGATCGGCGCGAAGTAGTCGAGGCTGCCGGAATTCTCCATATGCTGGATCTGATCGGCGCGCAGAAACGTGTTGTTGATCCGTCGCACCACCGACGGCACCGAGTTGACGGGATACAGCGATTGATCCGGATACATTTCGCCGGCGATGTTCGCGTCGGCGGCGACTTGCCAGCCGGACAGGTAGATCGCCTTCAGGCCAGCCTTCACCTGCTGCATCGCCTGGTTGCCCGTGAGCGCGCCGAGCGAATTGACGAACGGTTCGTCTTGCAGAAGCTTCCATAGTTTTTCGGCGCCGCGGCGCGCGAGCGTGTGCTCGACGTGGACCGAGCCGCGCAAGCGGACGACGTCTTCCGCCGTGTAGCCGCGCGCGATTCCCTTCCACCGTGGATTTTCCGCCCAATCCTTCTTGAGCCGTGCCGCTTCGAGGTCGTAATTCATTACAGTGCTCCCATCGTGGCCACGCCGGAGTTGCCGCCGGCAAGTTGGTCAAGAGACGCATGCGTCGCCGAGGCGCGCGTGCGTCCGCGGTGCGACACGAACGGCAACTCGGTTGCCGGCGTTTCGCTGCACGGATCGGCGAGGATCGCTCGGCCGATCGGGCGGGCTTGGATGGATGGCACCCGGCCGCGCTGGCTGATCGTCGCGTGATGCTGCGGCGAACAGCTCGTGACAACGCAACGTTAGCAAAGCGTCGCTTGCGTTACAAGGGGTTTTTGCGCAGCGCAGTATGAAAAATAATCAATAGAATCAATTAACATGAATTAAATTCCACGCTATGGAAAACAATGCGCTCTGTAATGGGGCATCGCTATTGCATCGCGGTAGTTAGTAGCTGATTTGTCGCAGTCTTATAACGCGCCATCTTGGATAACACATTGTTTCCGCAGCATTCGTATCCATACCGCCGACAATGGTTGCCGACGACCCGCCTTCCGCTGGGCGGAAACCCATTCCGCGCAAATCCCTGATCGATGATCCGTTCGATACACGGCGCGACGTGCTTGACGGCCGCGGGCACCGATGCAATCGTCGGCATTCACAGATAACGTCGAATGCCGGTCGGAGGAGCGATAACGTTGATTCGGACGATGATCGCGCTAGCGATGCTGGTCGCGCTCGGCGTGACGGCGCAATCCACCGCACCGAATCCCTCGCGCGCGATCGCGGCAAGTTGCGCCAGCTGCCATGGCACGAACGGCGTCGGTGTCGGAGGCATGCCGTCGCTCGCCGGCATGACGAGGACGGACCTCGTGACCAAGATGCAGGAATTCAAGACGGGCAAGCGAACCGGGACCGTGATGCCGCAACTCGCCAAAGGTTTTTCCGACGAGCAGATCGATCAGGTTTCCGCGTGGTTCGCCGCGCAGCCGGCACGCTAGAAGTGGGGTGATAACGATGCATCGGCGTCGATTCATGCAGGCCATGCTCGGCGTCGGCGCGTCAGCATTGGGCGGTTGCGCGTCGATGGGCAACAACGCAAAGTTCGGCAAGGTCGTCGTGGTCGGCGGCGGATATGGCGGCGCCACGGCCGCGAAATATTTGTCGTTGTGGGGCGGCGGGTCGGTCGACGTGACGCTGGTCGAGGCGGAGGCCGCGTTCGTGTCCTGCCCGATGTCGAATCTCGTTCTTGGCGGCAGCATGCAGATCGCCGATCTCACCATCGGCTACGACCGATTGGCGCGGCGAGGCATCACGGTCGTCCGCGACACCGCGACGGCGGTCGATCCCGACAGGCGTGCCGTCCGCCTGGCGCACGGCGCTGCGTTGCCTTACGACCGGCTCGTGCTCTCTCCGGGCATCGACTTTCTGTACGGCCGCGTGCCGGGACTCGACAACGCCGACGCGCAGGCCAAGGTGCTGCACGCATGGAAGCCGGGCGCGCAAACCCTAAGCCTGCGGCGGCAGCTCGAGTCGATGCAAGACGGCGGCGTGTTCGCGATCGTTATTCCTCGCGCGCCTTACCGCTGTCCGCCCGGTCCGTACGAACGCGCCTGTCAGGTCGCGTGGTATTTCAAGCGCGCGAAGCCGCGAGCGAAAGTGCTGATTCTCGACGGCAACGAGGACGTGCAATCGGAGAAGCCCTTGTTCCTCAAGGCGTGGAACGAGATGTACAAGGGCATCGTCGAGTATCGGCCCGATTGCGTGCTGGTCGACGTCGACGTCGCGACGCTGACGGCGAAGTTCGAGACCGCGGACGACGCGAAGGCCGACGTGCTGAACGTCATCCCGCCGCATCGCGCGGGCAACATCGCGGCGCAGGCGGGCGTCATCACCGCCAACGACGCGTGGTGCGAGGTCGATTTCCTGTCGTTCGAATCGATCAAGGCCAAGGGGATCCACGTACTCGGCGACGCGATCCAAGGCGCGCCGCAGATGCCGAAGTCGGGGCATATGGCGAACCAGCATGGAAAGCTGGCCGCGGCGGCGATTTTGGCGTCGCTCGCCGGACAGCCGGTCAACCCGGCGCCGGTGCTGACCAGCGCCTGCTACAGCTTCATCACGGACCACGACGCCGTGCATATCGCATCGGTGCATCAATACGACCGCGAACAGAAGACGCTGACCGTCGTGCCGGGCGCGGGCGGCACGTCTCCGGCGATGAGCGTGCAAGAAGGCGATTATGGGTTCGCGTGGGCGCGCAACATCTGGAGCGACATGCTGACGTGAAAGTGCGGGCCAGCGAGGACCGCACCCGATCCGCGTCGGCGATCGCTGGAACCGGAGGGACTATCGGTGGCGGCGTGTTACGCGTGCGCTAGCATGCGCGCGACTTTTTCGCCGACGCCGGATGCAAAGCCTTGCGCGACAGCTCCAACTCGTCGTGGAGCCATTTGCGCAGCGATTCCAGCGGCGGCCACTCGCGCAGGCTCGGCGGATAGACAAGGTGGTATGGATGCGCGTGCTCGTAGGCGACCGAAAGATCCGATAGCCGGACGAGGCGTCCGTCACACAACGCGTCGGCTGCGAGCAATTCGCGGCCGATCGCCAAGCCCAGGTTCTGCTCCGCCGCCTGCAGCATCAGGCCGGCGTCATTGAAGATTGCCACGGGAGTCACGCGCGTGCGCAGTCCGGCGGCCGCAAACCAGAGCTCCCATAACTCGGCGTCGCCAAGTAGCGGCTCGCGCGCAAATGCCTCGGGTTGCGCACCCCGCAGTCTCCTCGCGACGGACGGCGAGCCCACGACGATCAACGGCATCGGCATGTCGAATAGAAGTTCCGATTCCAGGCCCGCCCATGGGCCTCGACCCTGACGCAAACCCGCGTGGAAGCCCTCGCGCTGCAGATCCACCAACTGGTGCGATGCATCGATCTCCAACGCGAGCGTTGGATGGCGATCGCGCCAGCGACCCATCCGCGGCAGCAACCAGCGCTGGGCAAACGAAGGCAGTGACGTCACGCGGATTCGCTGTGCGGCTCCGCTCGCTGCCGCGGCGGCGGCCTGCACGCCGTCGTCGAGTTGCGTCAGTGCAGTCTGGACGCTGCGTAGCAGGGCCTCGCCGGCCGGATTGAGCACCACGCGCCGTCCCCGGCGATCGAACAGGTCGAAGCCCAGCCGCTCCTCCAGTCCGCGGATCTGCTGGCTGACGGCGCTGTGCGTCAGGTGCAGCGTCTCAGCGGCCGCACGCAGGTTTTGCGACTCGGCCACCGCGCGAAACGCCGTGAGGGTGTTTAGAGGCAAGCGAGACATATCGGTAAGTCTGCCTTACCAATGTGGGCGAAACAAGTCGCTTCCCCAGCTAAGCCTGGGCTAATAAGCTTACCACCGTCCCTCAACCCATTGGAGTTTGCCATGCATGGCCACCTTTCCCTGTGCACTCTTCCGGCGTCCAGCCCGCCGCCCGGACGTACCGCCGCCGGTATCGGCGATGCGCTGCGCACGGGAGTGCGCACGTTGGTTGCTCTGTGGGGGAATCACTTGGACCAGCGCCGCCAGATTCGTGCATTCGACGGCCTCGCCGGCATCAACGCGCATCTGCTGAGAGACATCGGCGCATCGGATTGGTCGATGTCGTGCGCGGCGACGCGGATGACAGTGACGCATCGGACGCGGTTCGAAATGGGGATACGACTATGACCACGCAGTGCACTGTTCGAGTTTCTGCGTCACTTCTGATGATCGTGCTGCTCGCGATCGGCACGCCTGCCGTGGCCGTCGAAAAAACAGTTCCCCAACCAAAAGACAACGCCTCTATCGAAGCGCAAAACGTCGGGGTATTCACCGGCAACTTCGCCAATGGAATGCCTGTCTATCGGTTGCCGCCGGTGAGCGTCATCGCCCACCGCAAGGTGGAGGAGGCCAAGAAGGCCCGGGAAGAGCGAGAGGCGCGCCTCAAGCAAGCACGCTCTAAAGCCGCGGCCCGACCGCCTGTGTAGCCCCAAAAGAAAAGCGGCGCCGATCGGCGCCGCTTT
>CATPAO010000056.1 GCA_955652025.1 Casimicrobiaceae bacterium | reverse complement strand
GGATAAACTGGCATTCGAGATAAAGGCGCAGCGCGGCCAGATCGATGTCCTTGGACACGGTGGGGTGCGCGATCACCGCCTTGAGCTCCGAGCCGAACACGAACGCGGAACCGTCGAAAGCGTAGTAAAACGGTTTTACACCCAGATGGTCGCGCGCCGCGAACAGTGTTGCGGTGCGCGCGTCCCATAGCGCGAACGCGAACATGCCGCGAAGGCGCAGGACAAGGTTCTCGCCCCACATCCGCCAACCGGCCAACAGGACTTCCGTATCGCCGGAATTGCGAAATACCCATCCCTTTGCGGCAAGCTCTGCCCTCAACTCGCGGAAGTTATAGATCTCGCCATTGAACACCACGGTCAGCGCGCCGTCATCGCTCGTCATCGGTTGCGCGCCACCTAGAAGGTCAATTACGGCCAGGCGGCGGTGCCCGAGGCTCACGATCCCGTGGTCGAAGAAGCCTTCGGCGTCGGGACCGCGATGCGCCAACTTACGTGTCATCGCCGCGAGCACGCCCGGCATTGGGCCTGCAGGAGAGAGGTACCCGGCGATTCCGCACATGACGGTCCCGACTTGCGTCAAATGTCGCTTGTAAGAACGCGCGCGAATCGCGCGGACCGTCGAGCGGCGCCTACGCGCGTTGTTGCTCTTCCACATTCCCGCCTGTCTGTTACCGGGCGGCCAGTGTATGCACAGCTGGGGTTTGCGCCATTATACTTCCAAGTTCGACACGAACTCGACGGCGTGGTACCGATTGTCGCAACTAGCGCGGAACTCGCCGACGGATCGGTGCTCTCGGCAGCCGACGAGATTCGCGGCATGGCCGTCGACATCGCCGGCAGCGTGCCGAATTTTAGCTTCGATTTCGAATCGTTAACCGCCGTGCTTGGCAACCCGAATCTGGAATGGCGCTAGAGACCTGGCGGACGATTGAATTGATTCTGTTCACACATGCAATCCATTCCTGATCCGAATTGGAGTCGGCGGGCGCGGCTCCGGTTGGCTACGAACATCGTTTCCACGCAAACTACAGGGCGCGTGCATCAGGGTCTGCTGGTTGCTGCGTGCATTTATCTCGCCGCGCTACCGGTCAGCGGAACCTTCGTGCGCTCAGTCGCTTTTGCCTGCGCGCTCGTTTGTTCCCTGTGGCTCGGCGTTGCGGCGCCACGGCGGGAGGTGGAACCTGCTCCATCCCCGGGTCTATTCATCTTGGGGGCTCTCGCGGCGTGGGCCAGCTGGTCGGTCGCGTCGCTAGCATGGTCGATCCATCCCGGCTATACGCTGTCGGAGTTGCGAACCGAGATGGTTTGGGGCCTGTGTACGATGGTCATCTTTTACATGACCGCGCGCGACACGCGCTCGTGGCGGGCGCTTATCGTAACTGCACTTGTAACCGCCGGTGCACTCTCGGCACTCGCCGTTGTAGTTTATGTATCTGCACAAAGCCGGGATGCGGAACGCGTATTTGCGCCGGTTCATGCAGGGGTTGGCGCCTATTCCACTTGGCTGATACTCGTCATACCGTTAGTACCGTTCCTTCTTGCGCCACCCCCCGGCGGCTTTGGTAATGGCACACGAATGCGTTTGATCGTTGCGGGACTATTCGCGTTGCTTCTATCCGCGGCTGGACTCACCGGCAATCGCATGTTCTGGCTCGCTCTGGCTGCCACAATCGTGCTGTCGGCCACGCTGGCGGCGTGGCGTTGGCATGTGCGCGTTCGGCGCGCACCACTGCGCTGGCTTGCATTGCTGGTCGGATTGCTCGTCGTGCTGGGAACCTCGTTCAGTGACACGGTCGACCGCCGTGCCCGCAGCGATGCCCCGCCAAAGACTAGCGTTGAGCAGACTTTGGTAGACGACCCGAGGTTGTCTCTCTGGCCGCACGTGTTCAGGCGGATCATGCAGCGGCCATTCGCTGGGTATGGCTTCGGCAAGACCATTTTGGAGGCCGAGCTCCGCGCGGAATTGGCGGATCCGATGTTGTCACACGCCCACAACTTGTTCGTCGGCCAATGGCTGCAAACTGGAACCGTTGGCGTCATTACATTCCTCGCCCTGCTCGCCGCGCTCGGGTGGCGCTATACGCGTTTCCTGTCCGCAAAGGACGACCGTCTCGCGCTGCTCGGCCTGGTTGGATTGGCGTTGATCTCCGCCTTCGTGATCAAAAACCTTACAGACGATTTCCTGGTCCGATCGACGGCCAAGGAGTTCTGGGCACTCAACGCGATGCTAATCGGGTGGGGCGTACGCCTCGAGCGCTCGATGAACGCGTCGTGGGCCTCGCAGGGCTGGTGTCCCATTCGATAGTTGACACGTGAAACGAAGGTGTGGTCAAAGGCACGGGGATTAGTCAACCTTGCATGAGCTGCGGCGACGGTGCGCAGATGAAGCGCTACGACGGCACCGGCGATGTATCCTCGCGAACCGACTTCAACAACAAGCAGGTTCGCTACGCCTACGACACGACGCGGAAGCTGGAGACGGCGCGGGTGGAGGGTGCGACTTCGGCGGAAGTCTGCGCGACAGTGCTGGGTACGCTGGCCAATCGTCCGGACGGTTACGCCAACACCGACCCCGATCTGGGCAAGCGCGGCAATCTGCAAAGCGTGGGAGATAAGGGATGGCAACGTCTCCAATCGCTGGTCGACCGGACTTGGTGAAAGTAGCGGCAATGATGACCAATTGTTGCCCGTCGGTGCGAAACGGCTGTTTACCCTTTCCAGCCACTCGCATTGCCTGAAAGCAGACCTTCGACGCGTAAGCGTAAGCGTCATTCAGCAACGCGTACGCCATGATTCGGGCGCAACGATAGATGCGCGCAATGCGATCATTGAATTACCTCATCCGCGCGCACTAGCAGCGATTGCGGCACGGT
>CATPAO010000055.1 GCA_955652025.1 Casimicrobiaceae bacterium | reverse complement strand
GCGGCTTCGACAATATCGCCGCGAGCATCAAGTACAAGTTCTACCAGAGCAACGAGCACGAGACGATCCTGTCGGCGGGCGTCGACTGGGACTTCGGCAATACCGGCGCGAAGCGCGTCGGGGCCGAGTCGTTTTCCACGATAACGCCCACATTCTTTTTCGGGAAGGGATTCGGCGACCTTCCCGACGACATGAAATTCCTGCGGTCGATCGCGGTGACCGGCCTGGTCGGCATCCGCATCCCATCGCGCTCCAGTACCACGACGGTCAGCGACGAGGGCGACGTCAATGTCGAGCGCCATCCGCACACGCTCGCTTGGGGTTTCGCGCTCCAGTACAGCATTCCGTACCTGAACGCCAACGTCCAGGGTACCGGATGGAGCGAACCATTCAACCAGCTGATTCCGCTGGTCGAATTTGCACTAACGACCGCACTGGATCGCGGCGCGAGCGGAACCACCGGAACGGTGAATCCCGGCCTCATTTGGGCGGGCCGATATATCCAGCTCTCCGCCGAGGCGGTGATCCCAATCAATCGCAAGAGTGGCAATTCTGTCGGCTGGATCGCGCAGCTTCATTTCTTTTTGGACGATCTGTTCCCGACGACGATCGGGCGGCCGATTTTCGCAAGCTGAGATGAGACGCGCGATTTCCGTCGCGTCGATGGGCGCGTGCGCGCTGACGTGGGCATCGCTCGCGTTCGCGCACGCGTTCCTCGACCACGCGACGCCCGCGGTCGGCAGCACCGTCCACGCGCCGCCGCAGCGGGTCACGCTGTGGTTTACGCAGCCGTTGGAGCCGGCTTTCAGCACATTGCGCGTCGAGGATCGCGACAACAGGCGACAAGACGGCGGCAATGCGAGCGTCGACCCCAAGGATCCCACGGCGCTCTCTGTCTCGGTGCCGGCGCTCACTCCGGGCCGGTATCGCGTCATCTGGCGCGTGCTCTCCGTCGACACGCACGTCACCGAGGGCGATTTCACGTTCGACATCGCCCCGTAGCGGAATGCAAATGATCACCAACCTGCGGCGGATGCGCCCATGAACGCGCTTCTCGTCATCGTGCGCGCTGTTCACATAGGCGGGGCACTGCTCGTGCTCGGCCTGCTCGCGTTCGAAGCCGTCGTGGCCGCGCCGACGCTGCGTGCGACGGTCGGTGGTGGCGACGACGTGCGACGATGGATTCGCGTGGTGGCGGCGTGGAGCCTCGGCGTGAGCATCGTCGCGGCCGTCGGCTGGCTTGCGCTCGAAGCCGCGTTGATGAGCGGGCTCGCGATCGACGACGCGCTGCGCGGTGGCGCGCTCGGTGCGGTGCTCGCGAAGACGATGTTCGGCCGCGTATGGATGATCCGCCTCGGGCTCGCGGGCCTGCTCGGCGTGCTGATGATCGTCGATGCACGACGCGCTCGTCCTAGCGCGGGTATCCGTTGGGCCGCGCTTGCCATCGCGGCCGGATACGTCGCGTCGCTTGCGCTCACCGGACATGCGGCGGCGGGACAGGCCGGCGAGTATTACGTCCGCATTGCTGCCGATGCGACGCATCTGGTCGCCGCGGGCGGATGGTGGGGCGCGTTGCTTGGGCTTGCGTATTTGTTGGCCACGATGCGGGCTACGATGTTGGCAAATGAGCGGCGTGCATCGGCCGAAGCGTCGATCGACGTCGCCGCGGACGCGACCCGACGTTTTTCCGCGCTCGGCATCGCAGGTGTCGGCGCGCTGCTGCTGTCTGGCCTGGTCAACACGTGGTATCTGGCGGGCAGTGTGGCCGAGTTGATCGGCACGAGCTACGGTCGATTGCTGCTCGTGAAAATCACGCTGTTCGTCGCCATGGTCGCGCTAGCCGCGACGAATCGTCTGCGTCTTGCGCCGCGGGTTGCGGCTCGCGATGCCGTGGCGCTGCGCTGGTTGACACGAAACGCGGTCATCGAAACCGCGTGTGGAATCGCCGTCGTCGCGATTGTGGGCGCGCTCGGCGTCATGATTCCCGCCGCGCACCAGTCGCCGGTCTGGCCACTCCCTTTCACGTTGACGCTCGAGCCGGCCGATGCGTCGGCTGGCGTTGTCTGGATCGTGGCGGTGGGGGCCTGTTGCGCTTCCGTTGCGACCGCGTTCGCCCTCGCCGAGACGCGACGCCCCCGCGCGTTAGCAGTGGGGCTCGCAGGACTCGGATTCGTAGCGGCGGGCATCGCGACGTGTCCCTGGCTCCGTGTTTCACCCGCTTACCCGACGACCTACGCCATGGCGCCGGGGAGTTATTCGACGGATGCCGTCGCGCGCGGTGCGGCGACCTTCGCCGCGAACTGCGCGCCCTGTCACGGTGCGCTGGGTCACGGCGACGGTCCGCTTGCAGCTTCGCTTCCGGTCAAGCCGGCGAACCTGATCGAGCACGCGCTCCATCATCGTCCCGGAGATCTCTTCTGGTGGATCGCGCACGGCATCCCGCCGACGCCGATGCCTGCGTTTTCGGGACACCTCGACGACGACGAAATCTGGAACGCGATTCGATACCTGCACGCGCTGGCGGACGCCGACGCGGCGCGCAGGTTGTCGAGCCGCATCGACCCGTGGCGGCCGATTGTCGCGCCGGATTTCGCTTTCGAGACGACGTCCCGTGCGCAGGAAACCCTCGATGGGCAACGCGGACGCGAAGTACTTTTGGTGGCCTATACACTGCCGCAATCGCTGTCGCGCCTGCGCGAGCTCGTGCCGGCGGCGCGCCAGTGGGACGACGCGCGGATCCGCGTGATTGCCGTGCCGACCACCGCCTCGACCGCCGTGTCGGCAGAGCGCGCGAAACTCGAATTGCAGACGCTTGCGTTCGCCGGTCCGGACGTCGCGTCGACCTACGCGATGTTCGCCTGCACCGCGGAGGCCGAATGTTCGGCGGCGGCGCCGTCGCACGTCGAATGGCTGATCGATCACGAAGGTTACTTGCGCGCGCGCTGGATCGGCGTTCCCCAAACCGGCGCCGAGAGGACGCGCGAGGTGCAGGCCGACGTCGAAGCGCTTCGCCGTGAACCGCCGCATCCACGCGTGCCACAAGGACATATGCACTGACGCCGTCACTCGGGCATCCGACGCGGCGCGGGCATGACGGTACAATTCGCGGCGTGAACATTGCGCGATCCATGTCAGGTGATTTCGCCAATCGGCGATCCGCCGATCGATCGCGAGCGCCGGCAGACATCGCAACTCGCTAGATGACGACTCCCACGCTCACTGCGCTCGCTGCCCCCGGAGGTGGAGCAAGCCTCCCTTGGGGCGGCCCGGCGGGAGGCAGCAATGCGCGCTTAGTTGCCGGCTGGTTGCTGATGTGTTGCGCGCTCGTTTTCGCGATGGTCGTCGTGGGCGGCATCACGCGTTTGACGCACTCGGGACTGTCGATCACCGAGTGGCAGCCTATCGTCGGTACGTTGCCCCCGTTGTCGGACGCCGATTGGGAGCAGGCGTTCGCCAAATATCGGGAGACAACCGAATTCCGCCAGATCAACAGCGCAATGGCACTCGCCGAATTCAAGCGCATCTTCTGGTGGGAGTATTTTCATCGTTTGCTGGGCCGGGTCATCGGCGTCGCGTTCCTGTTGCCGTATCTGTGGTTTCTGATCCGCCGCCGCATTCCCGCCGGGTACGCGGCGACGCTCTTAGCGATCTTCGTCTTGGGCGGGGCGCAGGGCGCGCTCGGCTGGTACATGGTGCAGAGCGGGCTCTCCGACGATCCGCGCGTCTCGCCATTCCGGCTCGTCGCGCATCTGGGACTCGCGATCGCCATCTTCGGCGCGATGCTGTGGGTGGCGCTGTCGCTGCTCTTCCCGCGCTATGCACCACCCTCGATCGCCACGCTGCGCCGGCATGCGTATGCGACGCTCGCGTTGATATTTGCGATGATCCTGAGCGGTGGCTTTGTCGCCGGCGTTCGCGCCGGCTTTGCCTACAACACGTTTCCGCTGATGAATGGCCACGTCGTTCCGCCGGAAATCCTGCTGCTTGCGCCATGGTGGAAGAATTTCTTCTGGAACATGGCGACCGTGCAGCTCGATCATCGGTTCATCGCATTAATTCTGGCGATCGTCGTGCCGTGGTTGTGGTGGCGAGTGCGAAGCACGGGCGGTGCGCCCGCGCGCGCGGTGCGCGGCGCCGGGTGGCTGCTGGCGCTGCTCGGTGCGCAAATCGTGCTCGGGATCGCCACGCTGCTGCTCGTTGTTCCGCTGCCGCTGGCCGCGCTGCACCAGGCCGGCGCACTCGCGGTTTTCGCGCTCGCCGTCAACGTCGCGCACGCGTTGCGCTGAGTTCGCGCGCCGGCGCGAATTGCATCGCCGCGGCCGAGCGGACGCCGGAATGGTTTATCCTTGTGGGCCAGCGATGCCTGACCGGCCACTCGCCGCTTCCAGAAAGTCTGCCATGGCCGAATTGCGCGCCCTAGACGAACCCCTGTCCGACACCGAACTCGATACGCTCGAGGGCTTTCTGGCCTCGGACGCGGTGCCGCAGGATTGCATGGACCTCGAGATGCTCGACGGATTCCTGACCGCGATCGTCAGCGGACCGGAGTCGATCCAACCTTCGGAATGGCTGCCGCAGGTGTGGAGCGACGGCGGACGGACCGCCAATCCGGCGTTCGCCGACAACGACCAGGCGCAACGGATCATGGGCCTGATGCTGCGCCACATGGTCGGCATCCAGCGCACGCTCTCGGAATCGCCGACGCGCTTCAAGCCGCTTCTGTACATGCCCGACGAAAAAACGCGCAGCGACAAGACGCCGCCGGAAGCCTCGGCGTGGTGCGAGGGCTACATGGCGGGGGTCAAGCTCCGCGACGACGAATGGCAGCCGCTTTACGACGCGCAGGACGCGCGCGACTGGATCTTCCCGATCGAGGCGCTCGCGTTCGGCGACCAGGATCCGGAATTCGCGGAATGGATCGACGATCGCGAAAAGCGCGCGAGCCTGGTCGAAGAGCTCGCCGTCGCGGCGGTGCTGATCTACCGTTTTTGGCAAGAGCGCCGGCGCGTCACGGAGACGCGCGGCACCGCTGCGCGCCGCGATCTTGCGGAAAATTCTCGCAAATCGCGGCAAAGGTTGCATTGACGGCGCAAGGTTCCGGTCGTCGCTTCGCGCCTCGCACGATCTGTCTATTCGATGTAGTTCGACACCTCGATCAGGTTGCCGTCCGGGTCGCGGAAATAGAACGATCGAATCGGGCCGAGGGCGCCGGCGCGATCGACCGGACCTTCCTCGATCATCACGCCGCAGCTTTTCGCATGCGCGATCGCGGCGTCGAGCGGCACCTCGGTGACGAAGCAGGCGTCCGCCGACCCCGGCGCCGGCCGCTTGGCGTGCGGCGAAAATTCGCGGCCCGCTAAGTGCAGATTGATTTTCTGCGATCCGAACGCGAGCGCTCGGCGTCCCGCGCCGAACGTCACTGCTCGCATTCCGAGGACGCGCACATAGAACGCGATCGTGACATCGATGTCGGCGACAGTGAGCACGAAATGGTCGAGGCGATCGATCGTCAGCACCGCGGCTCCGGTTGGGCCCGTCACTATTACGTGCCCGGGTATCGCTGCTTCCAGTAGTCGGCAGCGTCGCTGTCGGGCATGAACTCGCCGATCGGCCAATCGGGAAACGTCGCGAGGTCATCGGCGGTTTCGATGATCACGCGGCGGAGCTCGAGGCTGATCAGCCACCGCTTGGGGATGGCCTCGACGCCGTGCATGGCACCGAGCAGATTGCCGGTGATCGCGGCGGTAGAGTCGCTGTCGCCATCGTGGTTGACCGCGAGCCGCACGCCCGACTCGTAATCCGGCGCCGTCAACGCGCAGAGGAGCGCGATCGCGAGCGCTTCGTCGGCGACCCAGCCTTCGCCCAATTCGATCACGGTTTCCGCTCGCGGTACGCCGGCGCCGGCCAGTGCTTCCGCGCGCGTCATCGCGGCCAGCGTCTCTGCGTGGCCGGGGTAGCGCGGCAGCAGCGCTTTGACGCGCGCCATCGCGCTCCCCAGCGACTCGCCGCGGGCGATCAATCCGATGAGCGCCGCTAGCGCTCCGGCGGCGAGCCGGCCGGTCGGGTGGCCGTGCGTCAGTCCGGCGAGCATGGCCCCCAGCTCGAACGCGTGCCGCGCGACGCGCTCCGGCGATGCGCCTTCGTCGAGACGCGCGCACCATAGGCCGACGGGTGCGCTGCGCATCACGCCGCCACACCCTTTGCTGTCGTTGCCCGCTCGCTCGCCCGGGCGCGCCATTTTTTCCAGCGCCCCGAGGCAGCCCGCGCCGGGGACGCGCTCGGCGTGCAACTCATGGACGGCAAACAGCCATCCGTCGCGATCGAACAGACCGATGCCGGGCGCTCGGCCCTGCGTCGCCAGCCAGCGCGCGTAGGCGCCCGAAACGATCGCCGCAACGGCGCTGTCCTTCGTCGCGCCGGCAACAAAGGCACGCAGGAGCCCTTCCGCGGTGAACAGCGTCATCTGGGTGTCGTCGGTGATCGCCCCTTTGCGCTCGAAGGCCGTGGTGAACTCGGTGATGCCGGAGCGCCCGAACATCTCGCGGATCTCGACGAGTGACATGAACTCGACCGGCGCGCCCAACGCGTCGCCGACCGCGCCGCCTAGCAGGCAGCCGCGATATAGGCGTTTTTGTACCGGCGTCGGATCCGGTCTCAGCGCCTCTCGGCTCGGCGTCTCGTTCACGGTGTCCGGCAGGCGCCGTGAGTGGCGCCCACGCCGGCGCCACAAGCTTACCGGATTCGCCGTCCCGAAAATGAGCCTGACCCGCCGTTACGTCGGTGATTCGGCGGCGAGCAGCGAATGAGTCTCGGGATGACGACGCATGTACACACGAACGTACGAGCAACGCGGCAGCACGGTCAGCCCCGCCGCGCGAGCGTGCGCTAGCGCCGCGCGGACGAGCGCGCCCGCGATGCCGCGGCCTTCCCACCCAGGCGGAACCTCGGTGTGGACCATCCGCATCACGTTGCCGTCCATCTTGTAGTCGGCGCGCGCCAGCTCGCCGTCGAGGGTCGCTTCGAAGCGCTGGAGCGCGGCGTTGTGGCGAATTTCGAGCTTGGCAGTCGCCATGGGCCAACATTGTGCGCTTGCAGGAACCAATAGGCGCCGCGACGTGCCGCCGGGCGCCCCGCGAACGACCCAAGTCTCGCGCATCGAATGCGAAGCGTTGTTGCCTTGTCGCGGCCCCGGCTATCGCGGCTGCCACCGTCGCCGCGGCCGCGGTCAGCGCGATGCCGAACAACGCGCTATGCGACAAGCCGCAGCGTTGGACCTCTCGTCTTCGGTTTCTCCGTGATGTGCGGCGGCGCGGCAAGACCGTGCGTATCCTCGAACTCCTCGATTCTCCGCAGCAATTCGTCGAATCGCCGTCCGTCGGGCGTTTGCGGATCGGCCATGATCAGCTCCCGCATCTCGCCGACCGCGGCGTGATATTCGGATTCGCTCCGCAATCGCTTCGGATCGAGAACGTTTGTCATTGCATTCCCCCGGGCCCCTTGGCCGCCGCTTCAATGCAGCCGATGTTCTCCCAAACGAGCCTATGTCCGACGCCGAATAGAACCCTTGTCCGACACCGAATATTCGCGCGACTCATCCTGCGGCGATATAAGACTTTTGGTCTAGACGCCATCCGGGCCCTCTGCTGCGTCGGATTACGAACGGGTGTTCGTGTGTGAGTGGTCGCTTGCGCTGCTACGATCGGTAGACGCGATTGTTGACAACGCGCACGCGATCGCCGACGCGAAGCTCGCCTTGGCCGACCTCGGAGTACGACAGCGTGCCGCCGGAATCGAGGCGCACGACGACCCGATAGCGATCTTGCGGTTGCGACTTTTGGATCTCATTGCCGAGCAGCGCGCCACCGACGGCACCCGCGATCGTCGCGGCAGTGTTCCCGACACCGCCGCCGATCTGATGGCCGATCACGCCGCCTGCGACGCCACCGAGCACCGCGCCGAGGCCGGTCGGCGCCGACCCGCTGTCGCGATACATGTCGATGGACTCCACCACTCCCAATTCGGTCCGCTGTGCCGCAGTCGGACCCGATTCGTACACGGCGTACGGCTGCGGCGCGTAGCAGCCCCCCACAAGGAGCGCGCCCGCGGCGAGCACCCAACCCGCCTTGCCAAAACTCATGTTTTGTCCTGCGGACTTGCGGTGTCGGCGCTGCCGTTTCCCGCGGATCGGGAGCGCCGGAGGGAGGCGGCCGCGACCGCCTGCAATATCAGCGCGAGCGTCAGAAACGCCGCCGAACCCAGGACCGCCAAGTTTCGCGCATCGTCATCCCCGACGATGCGTGTACCGAGTGTCCCCGCCAACACCGGCGTAATGATCAACAGGCCGATTATCACGCCGGTAAGAAAGCTTCCCCACTGCCGCAGCCATTGCGCGCGGCGAACGGCGCCGGGTCGTGGTTGTGTCGAGTTCATGGCGCAACTCTAGATTTCGGCGTGCGGACTGAAGATCGGCGCGTGCCCGATTTGGCTGTCGGACAACGCCCGACACGCGCGGCGATACCGCGTCAACCGACGAGTGCGTCTGCCGCGGCCGCTTGCGGATGAAACAGATAGGAGTCCATCGACAGCGCGCCTGCCTCGAGGCCTTCGACGACGCGTTCCGGCCGCGCAGCGTCGCCGGCGGCGCCCCACGCGACGAACAGGGGCAGGAAATGCTCTTCGGTCGGATGCGCTCGAACCGCGTCGGGCGCTGTGTCGCGATAGCGGACGATCGCGTCGGTGTCGCGGGCCTCGAGTTTTTCGTGCAACCAATCGGCGAACACCTGCGCATAGGGCAGCGCCCGTCCACCGGCTCGATTGTCGACCCAGTCGCGCAGATTATGCGTCGCGTGGCCGGACCCCACGATCAACACGTTCTCCTCCGCGAGCGGCGCCAGTGCGCGACCCAACTCGACGTGATGCGCGGTGCCGCGTCCCGGTTGGACGGCGAGCTGCACGACAGGGATGTCGGCGGCGGGAAACATGAAGCGCAGCGGCACCCAGGCGCCGTGATCGAGCCCCCGGCAGCCGTCGATGCCGGCGGCCATGCCGGCGCGCTTCAATAATGCAACGGCCTCCTGAGCGACGTCGGGCGCGCCGGGCGCCGGATATTGAATCTCGTACAACGCTTTGGGAAACCCGCCGAAGTCGTGAATTGTCTGCGGCTTCGCATTGCCGGTCACCATCGGCACCGTCGTCTCCCAATGCGCCGATGCGATCAGCACCGCGCGCGGCCTGCCGAAACGCTGGCCGAGCGCCGTCCATACGCGCCCGGCTTCACCCGGCTCGACCGAATGCATCGGCGAGCCGTGCGAAAGGAACAGCGTGGGCAGTCGCTCGTGCCGACTCATCGCATCAGCAGCACTCACGCCGTGGCCGTCGCCTTGGCCGTGTGCTCCGCTTGTTGCGCGGCCTGCACCGCCGGGCGCGCGGCCACGCGCTGTTGGAACTCCTGCAACGCCGGCGGCAGATCGACCTTCAGATGCCCGCTCCAATTGAGGATCGCGTGCAAATAGGCGTCCGCGACGGTGAAATTTTGTCCCATCAAGTACGGCTGTTTGGCGAGCGTCGCTTCGATGATCGCAAAGCGCTTGGCGAGCGTCGCGCGCTGCTTTTCCTTTGTCGCATCCGGTGTTTCCGGGTGCCACAACGGAGTGAACTGCTTGTGGATTTCGGTCGCTATGAAGTTCAGCCATTCCATCAGGCGATAGCGCTCCATCGATCCGAACGCGGGGGCGAGCGTGCCCGGCTTGCGATCGGCGATGTATTGCAGAATCATCGCGACTTCGGTCAAGCGCGTGCCGTCGTCGAGTTCGAGCACTGGCACGTACCCCTTGGGGTTGATCTTGTAATAGTCGGTGCCGTCAGCGAGCGTGTGCTTGAGCAGATCGACCTTGACCGGTTCGCACGGCAAGCCCGCTTCGCGAAGCGCGATATGCGGCGCGAATGAGCAGGCGCCGGGCGAAAAATAGAGCTTCATGAATGTTTCCTCCTACGCTTGGATTACGAGAATTGTGCGTTGCCGGCGCGCTTCGCGCGGCCGGTGCCACGGATCAGCGCTCCCGCCGGCGCACGATCGCCGAGGAGCGCGGTCACGACGGCGACGAGAACCAGGAACACCGGATACTCCCAGCCGCCGTTCGGCGCGTTGAACACCCAGCCGTTACCGGAATGCGCCCACGCGGCGCCCAACAGAAACGGTAGCACCGCGAGGGCGACAATCCGCGTGTACACGCCCGCGATCAGCAGCGCTCCGCCGATCAACTCGACGCCGAACGTCAGGTATCCCAGCGGGCCGGGCAGGCCGAGCGATTCGAAGAATTTCGCCGTGCCCGGCAGCGTGAACACGAAATACTGGAGCAAGGCATGCGACACAAACATCACCCCGAGTCCGGTGCGGAGCAGCATTGCGGCCGCGTCGACTTTGCGTTGGTTCGACATCAGGAACTCCCTCAAATTTTTTGCGCCATCTCGGCGCGACACCAGGATGATGACACTTGACATATGAGGGATAAAGATCATTATCTGGCATAGATTGTTGCGTTATTAGCAATAATATGGACAGGTTCCTGGCGCTGACGGTCTTTGCCAATGTGGTCGAGCAGGGCAGTTTCGCCCGCGCGGCGGGTCGGCTCGCGCTGTCGGCGTCGGCGGTGTCGCGCCACGTCGCCGACCTCGAAACGCATCTCGACACGCGGCTTCTCAATCGGACGACGCGTCGGCTCTCGTTGACCGAAAGCGGTCAGACGTTCTACGAGCGCTGCGTGCAATTGCTGGCCGACCTCGGGGAAGCCGAGGAGGCGGTGACCGCGGCGGCGGTCATCCCGCGCGGAACGCTCAAGTTGACGTGCTCGATCACGTTCGGCATTCGTCATATCGCGCCGGCGCTGGCCGCGTTCGCCGCGCGTCATCCGCAGATACGCTTCGACGTCGAGTTATCCGATCGCGCGGTCGACATCGTCGACGAAGGCATCGATCTCGCGATCCGCATCGGCGACATCGGCAGCCGCAGCCTGATCGGCCGCAAAATTGGCGTGACGCGACTCGTTTGTTGCGCCGCTCCGGCCTATCTCGCGCGTCACCCGGCACCGAAGATTCCGGCGGACCTCGCGGCGCATGCGTGCCTGAGCTACGAATACGCGCGCGAGCGCAACACGTGGCGCTTTTTCGACGGCGACGGCAATGCGCACGACGTGCGGATCGCCGGCCCCGCGCACGCGAACAACGGGCAGATGCTTTGCGCGCTCGCGGTCGCGGGCATGGGCATCGATTTCGAGCCCGACTTCATCGTCGCCCCCGAAGTGCGCGCCGGACATCTTGTCCGGTTGCTGCCCGACTACGCCCCACCCTCGATCGACATCTACGCGGCCTATCCGAGCCGGCGCCACCTTTCCGCGAAGGTGCGCACGTTCGTCGACTTTCTGGTCGCGCGCTTCGCGACCGACGCGGAATGGGCGATGACGGCGCCGACCGAGGCGACGAAACGGCGACGGTCTCAGTCGCGAAAATAGCGCCTAGGGGGCCTAGGGCAGCTGAATCTTGCCGCCGCCCAAGCCGCCGGGACCGAGTCCGGCCGCGCCGGTCTGCGGGATCACGATCGACGACGAAGCCTGCCGCCGCAACTCTTGCAGCTCGCGCATCGCGCGCTCGACGCCGGACTTGGTCGCCTCCGCGTAGTTGGCGATCGCGGACGCAAGATCCGGCGCTTCGATGTCGAAGCTGATCGGCAGCGGCCCCATGTTGGTCATCAGCTGCGCTTCGCCCTGGAACACGGTCGGGCGCGCGGGATCGGGTGTGCCATCGTTTTTCACCGGGACGAGGACGCGCAGCGTGCCCACCTTGCGGTCGGTGTAGATCTCCTCGCGATAAAGCGATTTGTCGTCCATCGCCGCTTCGGCGGGACGGGGGGACGTGTCGGCAGCCATGCGCAAAGCCCTTTGGAATGGAACGAAACCGCGATTTTATCGCGTCGGGCCCCGACCCGCCGCGACGACGCCGAGGGACCCTCTGAACAAGCCCCACGTGGAGCGCGTTGCCGCGCAATGCGGAGAGATGCGCGACGGACAACGAAGGTCGTCGTTTGTACTACGAGCCGAGGCGGCCGGCAAAGCAGACGCCGCATGGCGCAGCAACCCGGAGGGACGGGGCGGGCCGGGGTGCTGACTTTGTCGCTCGGCTTGCCAGGGCGCCTACCCTTTGCTGCGCGTTGCTTCGCGCCCTCATCCCCGGTT
>CATPAO010000054.1 GCA_955652025.1 Casimicrobiaceae bacterium | reverse complement strand
TCGTTGTAGAGCATCGTGAGGTTGGCGGCGAGCTTGGGCATGATGTGAATTCTGGTTCGGTTCGACCGACTGCGCCAATGGATCCCGTCGTCCCCGCGAAGGCGGGGATCCCCTCGTTTGCCTGAAAGGCGCTGGGGTCCCGCGCACGCGGGAGCGCCTTCGCGGGAACGACGTTGTACCAGTCTTGTCGCGATTCGGGATTTCGTCAATCGAGCAGCGCGACCGCCGTCGGCGCGTCTTCCTTGCCCTTGGCGAGCTCCTCGAACTCGACGATGTTGTCGATCTCGGTCCCCATCGCGATGTTGGTGACGCGCTCGAGGATGATCTCGACCACCACCGGCACGCCATACTGCGCCATCCACTTCTCCGCCTGCTCGATCGCGGGATCGATCTCCTCCTGCTTGTGGACGCGGATCGCCTTGCAGCCGAGGCCCTCGGCGAGCTTGAGATGATCGACGCCGTAGCCGCCTGTCTCCGGCGCGTTGATGTTGTCGAATGCGAGGCTCACCGCGTAGTCCATCTGAAAGCCGCGCTGCGCCTGGCGAATCAGCCCAAGATAAGAATTATTGACCACGATGTGGAGGTACGGCAGCTTGAACTGCGCGCCGACGGCCAGCTCCTCGACCATGAACTGGAAATCGTAATCGCCGGACAGCGCGACGATCCTGCGCGTCGGATCCGCAGCACGCACGCCGAGCGCGGCGGGAATCGTCCAGCCGAGCGGTCCCGCCTGCCCGCAGTTGATCCAGTTGCGCGGCCGGTAGACGTGGAGGAACTGCGCGGCCGCGATCTGCGACAGGCCGATCGTCGTGACGTAGCAGGTGTCGTTGTCGTCGAACGCGCGGTTCAGACATTGATAGACGCGCTGCGGCTTCATCGGCACGTTCTCGAAATTCGTCTTGCGCAACAGCGTCCGCTTGCGCTCGCCGCATTGCGCGACCCAATCAGCGCGATCCTTGAGTCGGCCCGCCGCCTTCCATTCGCGCGCGATCTCGACGAACCATTGCAGCGCCGCACCCGCGTCGGACACGATCCCGTAGTCGGGCGCGAACACGCGTCCGATCTGCGTCGGCTCGATGTCGACGTGGACGAACTTGCGGCCCTTCGTGTAGACGTCGGTCGAGCCGGTGTGGCGGTTCGCCCAGCGGTTGCCGATGCCCAGCACGAAATCGGCGGCGAGCATCGTCGCGTTGCCATAGCGATGCGACGTCTGGAGTCCGCACATGCCGGCCATCAGCCGGTGGTCGTCGGGAATCGTCCCCCAGCCCATCAGCGTCGGAATGACGGGCACGTCGGCGATTTCCGCAAACTGCACGAGCAATGCGGACGCGTCGGCGTTGATGATGCCGCCGCCCGCGACGATCAGCGGCCGCTCGGCGTCGTTCAGCATCGCCAGCGCTTTCTCGATCTGCTTGCGCGACGCTTTCGGCTTGTAGACGGGCAGCGGCTCGTAGGTGTCCGGATCGAACTCGATCTCGGCGATTTGGACGTCGAACGGCAAGTCGATCAGCACCGGGCCCGGACGTCCCGAGCGCATTAGGTGGAACGCCTGCTGGAACGCGCGCGGCACCTGAGCCGGCTCCATCACGGTCGTCGCCCACTTGCTGACGGGCTTCGCGATCGCCGTGATGTCGACCGCCTGGAAATCCTCCTTGTGCAGGCGCGCGCGCGGTGCCTGTCCGGTGATGCAAAGGATCGGAATCGAATCGGCCGCTGCCGAATAGAGGCCGGTGATCATGTCGGTGCCGGCGGGGCCCGAGGTTCCGATGCAGACGCCGATGTTGCCCGCCGCGGCGCGCGTGTAGCCCTCGGCCATGTGCGACGCGCCTTCGACGTGGCGGGCGAGAATATGCGTGATGCTGCCGCGCGCCTTCAGCGCCGAATACAGCGGGTTGATCGCGGCGCCGGGCACGCCGAACGCCGTGGTGACGCCTTCGCGTTCCAGCACGTGGACCGCAGCGTCGATCGCTCTCATCCTGGCCATGGGATTTCCTCCGGCAAATTCGGGGCAAGGTGGGTTCCTTCCCTCTGCCACGTCATCCTATAATTGATCCTGGCGCACGATAAGTGCACCAAAGCTCATTCTATTAAATATCCTTAGTATCGAATCGCCCATGGACAAGCTGAAGCAGATCGAAGCATTGGTCGCCGCGATCGATACCGGCAGCCTTGCCCGCGCCGCGCTGACGGCCGACGTCACGCCGGTGATGATCGGCCGCCGGATCGACGCGCTCGAACGCCGACTCGGCGTCCGGCTGCTGCACCGCTCGACGCGGCGGCTCGCGTTAACCGAGCAGGGGACCGTCTATCTCGAATACTGCCGGAAGCTCCTGGCCGACCTCGACCATGCCGACAACGTCATTTACGAGGGCCGTCACACCGCCGCGGGCCACCTGCTGGTCTCGGCGCCCGCGGCGTTCGGACGCCAGCATGTCGCACTGCACGGGCCCTCGTTCGTCGTGAAGAACCCGGGCGTGCAGGCGTCGTTCAACCTCAACGATCAGGTGGTGGACCTGGTCCGGCAGGGCTTCGACATGGGCGTGCGCATCGGCGGCGCGATCGATCCGACTTTCGTCGCCGTCAAGCTCGCGGGCAATCGGCGGGTCGTCTGCGCGACGCCGGAGTATTTTCATCGTCGCGGCGTCCCGCGTTCGCTCGACGACCTCGCGCACCACAATTGCCTCGCCTTCAATTTGCAGGGCGGCCAGCAAGGCGGCTGGCATTTTCGCATCGGCGACAAGCCGGTGACGATTCGCGTCTCCGGCAATCTCGACTGTAACGACGGCGAGCTCTTGCATCGCTGGACCGCGGAAGGACTCGGCTTGAGCTGGCGCTCGACGTGGGAAATCCAGGGCCAGCTGGCGCGCGGCGATCTCGTCACGGTGCTCGACGAATTCGCGCTCCCCAGCTACGACATCATGGCCGTCTATCCGCAGCAGCGGCACCTGCCCGCCAAGGTACGATTCTTTATCGAGCATCTGAAGGCGATCTACTCGGCGCCCGATTACTGGGTCAAGGCGAGCTGACGGTGTGCACGGTCCGGGAACCAACGGCCGCCAGGGGCGCTCCTACCTTTTGTTACCGCATCGCGACCGTCCGTTTCCCGTTCGGCGGAGGGACAATCCGGTAATTCGGCAGCGGCAAAAGTCCAAACGATGAGCGATCCGCCGACCGACATTGCGCTATCGTTGTGCGCCGGGTCCACGCGCAGGAAGGGTGCTGGGCGTCGGTCCGGCGCGACCACCGATGGTGCGCCTTCGAAAACCGGGAACGACGGCATGCTGACCGAGCATGACGTCTATCTGCTGTGCGAAGGCACGCACACGCGCCTGTACGAAAAAATGGGATGCCAGCTGCTGCGCGGGCGCGCGGCGCATTTCGCGGTGTGGGCCCCGAACGCTCGTGCGGTCAGCGTCATCGGCGCGTTCAACCATTGGGATGCCACCGCGAATCCGCTCGCCCTGCGCCCCGATGGTTCGGGCGTGTGGGAAGGTACAGCTCGCGGCGTGACCCGCGGCGACGCCTACAAGTACCGGATCGTCTCGTCGCAAGACGGCAGCGTTCAAGACAAGGCCGATCCATTCGCGTTCTATGCCGAGGCGCCCTCCGCCACCGCGTCGCGTTGCTGGACGCTCGAATATGCGTGGGGCGATACGGAATGGATGGCGCGCCGCCACGTCGCGAACGCGCTCGATGCGCCGCTCGCGATCTACGAAATGCATCTGGGTTCGTGGCGGCGCACCGCGGCGCAGCAACTGCCGACCTACCGTGAAATCGCGCCTGCGCTCGCCGAATACGCGCTGGAGATGGGCTTCACCCACGTCGAGCTCATGCCGCCCACCGAGCATCCGTTCTACGGGTCGTGGGGATATCAGACCACCGGTTACTTCGCGCCCACCGCGCGTTACGGCACGCCGCAGGATTTCATGTATTTGGTCGACGTGCTGCATCAAAGCGGCGTCGGCGTGATTCTAGATTGGGTGCCGTCACATTTCCCGAACGACGCGCACGGCCTGGCCATTTTCGACGGCACGTATCTGTACGAGCACGCCGACCCGCGGCAGGGCTTCCACCCCGAGTGGGGCTCGTGTATTTTCAACTACGGCCGCCACGAAGTCTGCTCGTTCCTGCTGTCGAGCGCGCTCTTCTGGCTCGACCGGTATCACATCGACGGTCTGCGGGTCGACGCCGTCGCGTCGATGCTTTATCTCGATTACGGTCGCAAGGCGGGGGAATGGATTCCCAACCGTTTCGGCGGCAAGGAGAACCTCGAGGCGATCGAATTCCTTCGCGAACTCAACTTGGCTGTCTACCGCGACCATCCGGACGTGCAGACGATCGCCGAGGAGTCGACGGCGTGGCCGATGGTCTCGCGGCCCACGTACGTCGGCGGGCTCGGCTTCGGCATGAAGTGGAACATGGGCTGGATGCACGACACGCTCGACTACTTCGCCCAGGATCCCATCCATCGCAAATACCACCACGACCGGCTGACGTTCTCGATCTGGTACGCGTTTTCGGAGAATTTCGTCCTGCCGCTGTCGCACGACGAGGTCGTGTACGGCAAGCGCTCGCTCGTGAACCGCATGCCCGGCGACACCTGGCAGCAGTTCGCCAACCTGCGCGCGCTCTACGGGTACATGTGGGGTCATCCCGGGAAGAAGCTGCTGTTCATGGGCGGCGAATTCGGCCAGCGTCGCGAGTGGGCGCACGACGAGGCGCTCGAATGGTTCGTGCAGGACCGTCCCGAGCATGCGGGCGTCTTGCGCTGGCTCGCGGACTTGAATCGCGTCTATCGCGCCGAGACCGCGCTCCACCAGGTCGACTTCGATGCGGCGGGCTTCGAATGGGTCGATGCGCACGACGCCGAAGCGAGCGTGTTTTCCTTTCTGCGCAAGCCGCGGCATGGTGCGCCGGTCCTCGTCGTGTGCAATCTGACGCCGCTGCCGCGAACCAACTATGTGATGGGCGTCCCGCGAGGCGGCGTTTGGCGCGAACTTTTGAACAGCGACGCGACGGTTTACGGCGGCAGCGGCATCGGCAACCTGGGCGCCATCGAGGCCGCGCCCGTGTCTGCGCATGGACGTCCGTACTCGCTCGCGCTCGCGCTGCCTCCTCTCGCGACCCTGTTCCTCAAGCCGGCGTCGGGCGATGACTGAGCGCACGCAGGATGCGCGCGGCGCGACGCCCCCCGAGGGACGCGTGCGTGCCGTCATCGAGAACGTCGCGCCGGTCGTCGAGGGCGGACGCTTCGCGGCGAAGCGTGTCGTTGGCGATCGCGTCGTGGTCGAGGCCGATTGTTTCGCCGACGGTCACGACACGCTCGACGCGCGCGTCCGGTGGCGGCGCGAAGAAGATTCCACGTGGCAGGAAGTCTCCATGGCGCCGCTCGGCAACGATCGTTGGCGCGGCCTGTTCCCGGTGACGCGCGCGGGTCGTTACCGCTTCACCGTCACCGCGTGGGTCGACGCCTTCCTGTCGTGGCGGCACGATTTCGAGCGGCGCACCGATTCCGACGACCTGCGACTTGCCGCGCGGGCCGGCGCATCGCTGATCAAAGCGGCTGCGGCACGCGCCAAGGACGCCGACGCCGCGCTGCTGGCCGGGGCCGCGACGCGGCTCGCCGCGGGCGGCGCCATCGAGGCGCTCCGCGAGACCGCGCAGGACGAATCGCTCGCCGCCGCGATGGCGCGGCACGCCGATCGGCGTTTTGCCGCGACGCATCCGGTCGAAATTCCGTTGACGGTCGACATCGCGCGCGCGCGCTTTTCCACGTGGTACGAAATGTTTCCGCGTTCGGCGTCACCGGTGCCGGGCCGGCACGGGACGTTCGCCGATTGCGAGGCGCTCCTTCCGCGCCTCGTCGACATGGGCTTCGACGTGCTGTACCTGCCGCCGATCCACCCGATCGGCCGCACGCGGCGCAAGGGCCGTAACAATGCGCTCGCCGCCGGACCCGACGATGTGGGCAGCCCCTGGGCGATCGGCGCAGCCGAAGGCGGTCACAAGGCGATCCATCCCGCGCTCGGATCGCACGAGGATTTCCGGCGGCTTGTGGCGCAGGCGGGCGAGCTCGGCGTCGCGATCGCGCTCGACATCGCCTACCAGTGCGCGCCCGACCATCCTTACGTCGCCGCCCATCCGGCGTGGTTTCGGAAGCGCCCCGACGGCGCGGTCCAGTACGCCGAGAACCCGCCGAAGAAGTACGAGGACATCTATCCGTTCGACTTCGAATCCGACGATTGGCAGGCGCTGTGGCGCGAGTTGAAAAGCGTGCTCGATTTCTGGATCGGCGAGGGCGTCACGATGTTTCGCGTCGACAATCCGCACACGAAGGCGTTTCCCTTCTGGGAATGGGCGATCGCCGAAGTGAAGCGCGAGCACCCGGAAGCGATCTTTCTCGCCGAGGCGTTCACGCGGCCGAAAGTGATGCATCGGCTTGCCAAGATCGGTTTCACGCAGTCGTACACGTATTTCACGTGGCGCAACACCAAGGACGAGCTCACCGAATATTTCACCCAGCTGACCCGCGGACCGGGACGCGAGTACTTCCGGCCGAACGTGTGGCCCAACACGCCCGACATCCTCGCCGAATATCTGCAACTCGGCGGGCGCCCGGCGTTCATGGCGCGACTCGTGCTCGCCGCCACGCTTGCCGCGAGCTACGGCATCTACGGGCCGGCGTTCCTGCATTGCGAACGCACACCGCGAATGCCGGGCAGCGAGGAATACCTCGACTCGGAGAAATACGAGCTCCGCCACTGGGACGATCAGCGCGCCGACACCTTGGCCGAGTTCGTCGCGCGGGTCAACCGCGTGCGGCACGAGAATCCCGCGCTGCAGTCCGACGCGAGCCTCGCGTTCTTCCCCACGGACAACGTGGCGATCATCGCGTATGCGAAGCACACGCCCGATCTCGACAATATCATCTTCACCGTCGTCAATCTCGACCCACATCACGTGCAGAGCGGATTCGTCGACGTCGATCTCGCCGCGCTCGGGCTCGGCACCGACACGCCCTACCAGCTGCACGACCTCCTTACCGGGGCGCGCTATTTGTGGCACGGCGCGCGCAACTACGTGAGCCTCGATCCGGCACGCGTCCCCGCGCACGTGTTCCGCCTGCGCCGGCACGTGCGGAGCGAGCGCGACTTCGACTATTTTCTCTAGAACTTACCTCACCATGCATGCCGAGGTTCGCCCTTCTCCCGCCGTCGCCGCTCCCGTGCCCGAGAGTGTCACCCGCGACGACGCCCTTTGGTACAAGGACGCGGTCATCTATCAGCTCCACGTCAAGGCGTTCTGCGACTCGAACGACGACGGCATCGGCGACTTCCGCGGCCTCACGCAAAAGTTGGAGTACGTGCACGATCTCGGCGTCAACACGATCTGGCTCCTGCCGTTCTATCCGTCGCCGCTGCGCGACGATGGCTACGACGTGGCCGACTACCGGAACATCCACGCGCAGTACGGCACGCGCAGCGACTTTCGGACGTTCATGCGCGAGGCGCACCGGCTCGATCTCCGCGTCATCACCGAGATGGTGATCAATCACACGTCCGATCAGCACGCCTGGTTCCAGGCGGCGCGGCGCGCGCCCAAGGGCTCGTCCAAGCGCAACTATTACGTGTGGAGCGACGATCCGACGCGCTATGCGGGAACGCGGATCATCTTCACCGACACGGAAACCTCCAACTGGGCGTGGGACGACGTCGCCAAGGCGTACTACTGGCACCGCTTCTTCAGCCACCAGCCCGATCTCAATTTCGACAATCCGAACGTCCTGAAGGCGGTGTTCCGCGTGATGCGGTTCTGGCTCGACATGGGCGTCGACGGGTTCCGGCTCGATGCCGTCCCGTATCTATGCGAACGCGAAGGGACGAACAACGAGAACCTGCCCGAGACGCACGCCGTGATCCGCGAGCTTCGCGCGCTGATCGACGCGCACTACGGCCGCCGCGTGCTGCTCGCCGAAGCGAACCAATGGCCGGAGGATGTGCGCGAGTATTTCGGCGCCGGCGACGAATGCCACATGGCGTACCACTTTCCGCTGATGCCGCGCATCTACATGGCGATCGCGCAGGAGGATCGCCATCCGGTGGTCGAGATCATGCAGCAGACGCCGGACATTCCCGACACGTGCCAGTGGGCGATCTTCCTCCGCAACCACGATGAGCTCACGCTCGAGATGGTGACCTCGCGCGAGCGCGACTACATGTACAAGATGTACGCGGTCGACGCGCGCGCCCGCATCAATCTCGGCATCCGGCGAAGGCTCGCGCCGCTGATGGACAACGACACCGACCGCATCAAGCTGATGAACAGCCTGCTCCTGTCGATGCCCGGGTCGCCGATCATCTATTACGGCGACGAGATCGGGATGGGCGACAACGTGTTCCTGGGCGACCGCAACGGCGTGCGCACGCCGATGCAGTGGAGCCCCGATCGCAATGCCGGCTTTTCGCATGCGGATCCGCAGCGGCTGTATCTGCCGCCGATCATGGATTCGATCTACGGCTACGGCGCCGTCAACGTCGAAGCGCAATCGCGCGATGCGTCGTCGCTGCTCAACTGGATGCGCCGCATCCTCGCCGTGCGCAACGAAAGCCAGGCGTTCGGCCGCGGGCAGCTCAAATTCCTGCGCCCCGGCAATCGCAAGGTGCTGGCGTACCTGCGCGAACTCGACGGCGAGGCGATCCTGTGCGTCGCCAATGTGGCGCGCACCGCGCAGCCGGTCGAGCTCGATCTCTCGCGCTTCGTCGGACGCGTGCCCGTGGAGCTCCTCGGCCGTGCGCCATTTCCGCCGGTCGGCAAGTTACCGTACCTGCTGACGCTGCCGGCGCATGCGTTCTACTGGTTCCGGCTCGCCGCCGACGCCGAAGTCCCGAAGTGGCACGAGGATCGCCTGCCGCGCGACGACCTCCCTGTGCTCGTGCTGTTCGAC
>CATPAO010000053.1 GCA_955652025.1 Casimicrobiaceae bacterium | reverse complement strand
TGAACTCGCGGCCCAGCGCCTGGCGCAGCGCAGGCGCCTCGACCGCAGAGCAAACGACACCGTCGAGCCGGCAGTCGCGCGCGAGCGTCGCAAGCCGCACTGCCTGCGCGGTCGCGCCGTCGGCGTGGCCGGTTTCGCGCAGATCGGCGTCGTTCAAGCTGGTGAGCACCGTGACAGCGATCAAAAGCGGCGGCGTCTGCGAATGCGTGGCGGCATTCGTCACCGCCTCGCGTGCCGCGATCAGCATCGCGCGGCCGCCGGCGGCGTGCACGTTGAGCATGAATACGCCGAGCTGCGTTGCCACCGCGCAGGCCCGCGCGACGGTATTCGGGATATCGTGAAATTTGAGGTCGAGAAACACGTTGAAGCCTCGCTCGACCAACCAGCGCACCGGCTCGGGACCGGCAACGGCGAACATCTCGCTGCCGACCTTGAGTCCGCAGGCGCGCGGGTCGAGCCGATCGGCAAGCGCAAGTGCGCGCATCGGATTGTCGAAATCGAGCGCGACGAACACGCGCGGTTCAGGAGTGGGCACGGTGGGGAATTCTCATTTTATGCAAATTCAAAATCCTGAACTTCCGCGGTTCAAGATCCTGCGAACGCTTCGCTAAGCATAACCGTCGGGCGTTTCCGTCCGCCGCGGCGAATACGTTTCCCATTTCTGGCACCCAGGGCAGCGCCAGTAATATTGTTTGGCGCGGAATCCGCACTGCTCGCAGCGATACATGCCGAGCCGTTTGGTGTGCTGTCCGACCAGTCCCTTCACCAGCTCGAGATCGTGCCGACGCTCGGCCGGCGCGGCCACCAGCTGTGCTTCCAGGAGCCGGTCGAGTCCTATCAGCGTGGGATTGCGCGCCAACTCGTCCTTCACCATTGTCGCGGCCGCGTCGGCGCCCTCATGCTCGAGCACGAGCGAGAACAGCGCGTTCAACGTGTCGAGCGACGAGTATTGCGATTGATAGTTGCGCAGAAGCCGAATGCCTGTCGGCAGGTCGGAGAGCTTGCGGAAGGCGTCGGCGAAGCGATCGGCGGCGAGCGCCAGGAACGCGGGGTTCTGCGATTCGATCCGTTGCCACGCTTCGACGGCGGCCTTCCAGTCGGCGCGCTGCGCGTGGAGATCGCCCAGCAGCAGATTGGCGCGCGTGCAGGCGCGGTGCTCCGCGAGCGCCGTATCGATTTCGCGTTGCGCCGCGACCGCATCGCCACGCAAGAGCGCGGCTTGAGCAATCTCGCAGTGATACTGCGCGATTTCCTTGAAATACGGCTGCTTGGCAACGGCCTCCATACGCTGCGTCGCCGTTATGGCTTTGCCCCAATCCTTCTCGGTCTCGTAGATCGAGATCAGGTGCCCGAGCGAAGGATGCTCATAGGCCGTGCCGTCGACGCGCGTAAACAATTCCTCGGCGCGATCCAACAGTCCCGCGCGATGAAAGTCCTGCGCGAGCTCGTAGACCGCCGTAGTGCGCTTGTCGGACGGCAGGTCCGGACGATCGAGCAGGTTCTGATGCATCCGGATCGCGCGGTCGATCTCACCCTGACGGCGGAACAGCGAGCCCAGGGCGAAGTGCAGATCGATCGTCTGCGGATCGACCTTGACGACTTCGATGAACGACTCGATCGCCTTGTCGGGCTGTTCGTTGAGCAGGAAATTCAGGCCGCGAAAATACGACAGCGGCAGTGCGCGCGATTCGCGCAGCAAGTGCTTGATGTCGATCCGCGCGGCGATCCAGCCCAGCGCAAAGAACACCGCGATGATCGGCAGCAGCCACCACAGTTCGAAATCCATGCGGCGGCTAGCCTCCCGGGCCGCCCCAAGGGAGGCTTGCTCCCCCTCCAGGGGGAGCGAACGCAGTGAGCGTGCGGCTCGTCATCTAGTTGTCGTCACGCGACGTGCGCTCGAATCCGGGTCCCGACGCCGGCGCGGTTCCGGGCGCCGCGCCGTGTGGTCCGGGAGATCCGATCGGTTTCCGCTGCTCGCCTCGCAGCCGCGTAAGCTGCCGCTTGAGCCGCGCCACCTTGATCGCACCGGCTAGGAGACCAGCCGCGACGCCGCACGCGAAAACGACCAGCACGACGAAGATCAGCGGCGCCTGGAACGTCACCTGATTAAAAAAATTGAGCTTGACGATCTCGGAGTTCTGGATCGACAACAGCAACAGCGCGAGAAACACGACGGCGCCGATGATCCAGCGGACGATCTGCATCGACGTGATCCTCTAACCTCGGTCTGTAGGGAAATAAGGCTCTCGGCCCGCAAAATCATCTTGTGGTTGCCGCTCTGAATCGTCTGGCTTCGCCAGCAACTCAAAGGAAAAACCACCCGGGCCAAAGGGGGGGTCTACTTTGGCACGTCGCCTTCAAAATCGACGCGCTCCCGCAACTCCTTGCCGGCCTTGAAATGCGGCACGTGCTTCTGCGGCACTTGCACCTTCTCGCCCGACTTGGGATTGCGCCCGGTCCGCGGTGGCCGATAGTTGAGGCCAAAGCTGCCGAAGCCGCGGATCTCGATGCGTTCTCCCTTGGCGAGGCTCTCTGCCATCGCGTCGAGGATCATCTTCACCGCCAGCTCGGCGTCCTTGGCGACCAGTTGCGGAAACTGCACCGCGAGGCGGTCGATCAGCTCCGATTTGGTCATTGCCGTCGTCCCGCCTTTCAACCGTTATTTTTGGTGTCGAGCTTCGCCTTCAGCAACGCGCCCAGATTGGTCGTGCCCGTGTTGGCGCCCGAATTCTCGGCGGTCATCCGCTGCATCGCGTCGCTCTCGTCGGCGTTGTCCTTCGCCTTGATCGAGAGATTGATGCTCCGGTTCTTGCGGTCGACGTTGATGATCATCGCCGACACTGCATCGCCTTCCTTCATTCGCGTGCGCAAGTCCTCGACGCGGTCGCGCGAGATTTCCGATGCGCGCAGGTAGCCCTCGATGTCGCTGCCGAGCGCGATGACCGCGCCCTTCGCGTCGAGGCTCTTGACCGTACCGTTGACCACGCTGCCTTTGTCGTGCATCGCGACGAAGTTGGTGAACGGATCGCCTTCGAGCTGCTTGATGCCGAGCGAAATGCGCTCGCGCTCGACGTCGATCGCCAAGACGACTGCTTCCACTTCCTGGCCCTTCTTGAAATCGCGCACCGCCGTCTCGCCGGGATTCGCCCACGACAGATCGGATAAGTGCACGAGGCCGTCGATGCCGCCGAGCAATCCGACGAAAACGCCGAAGTCGGTGATTGATTTGATCTGGCCGGCCACCTTGTCGCCCTTCTTGTGGTTCATCGCGAACTCGTCCCACGGATTCGGCATGCATTGCTTCATGCCGAGCGAGATCCGCCGCCGGTCCTCGTCGATCTCGAGGATCATCACTTCGACTTCGTCGCCCAGCTGCACGACCTTGGTCGGATGAATGTTCTTGTTGGTCCAATCCATTTCGGAAACGTGGACGAGCCCTTCGATGCCGGATTCGATCTCCACGAACGCGCCGTAATCGGTGATGTTCGTCACCTTGCCGAACAGCCGCGTCGACGGCGGATAGCGCCGCGACAGGCCGACCCACGGGTCTTCGCCAAGCTGCTTCAGTCCCAGCGAAACGCGGTTCTTCTCCTGATCGAACTTGAGGACCTTGGCGGTGACCTCGTCGCCGACGTTCAGTACTTCCGACGGATGCTTGACGCGACGCCACGCGAGGTCGGTGATATGCAGCAGGCCGTCGATGCCGCCCAGGTCGACGAACGCGCCGTAGTCGGTGATGTTCTTGACGATGCCCTTGACGATCGCGCCTTCGGACAACGTCGACAGAAGCTTCTCGCGCTCCTCGCCAAGGCTTTCCTCGAGCACGGCGCGGCGCGATACCACCACGTTGTTGCGCTTGCGATCGAGCTTGATGACCTTGAACTCGAGTTGCTTGTTCTCGTACGGGGACGTGTCCTTGACCGGCCGGATGTCCACCAGCGAACCGGGAAGGAACGCGCGGATGCCGTTGATCATGACGGTGAGCCCGCCCTTCACCTTGTTGGTCACGAGGCCCTGCACGACCGAGCCCTGCTCCATCGAAGCCTCGAGGTCGTGCCACGCCTTGAGTCGTTTGGCCTTGTCGCGCGACAACTTGGTCGTGCCGTAGCCATCCTCGATCGACTCGATGGCGACAGTGACGAAATCGCCGGCCTTGACTTCGATCTGGCCGTTGTCACTCTTGAATTCCTCGATCGGGATGAACGATTCGGATTTGAGTCCCGCGTTGACGACGACGACGTTGAAGTCGACGCGCACCACTTCGGCGGTGATGAGCTCGCCTTGGCGCATTTCCTGGCGGGACAGCGATTCCTCGAACAGCGCGGCGAAGTTTTCGGGCGCGGCCGGGGTCGCGGTTTGGGTAGCGGTTGCCATAGTGGGTTGGTCCCTTTCGAAACGGTTGACCGTTACCGTGCGAGAACCCTTTTTCTCGCCTGGAACGGGTTGGTCAGTGAATGTCCACCCGAACGCGCCGGCAAAGCGCGTCCGATCGGCCCCTTGCGCCCGCGAGGCACCCTTTTCGGAGCCTCGCCGGCTTCGCTCATCTTCGTTATCGCCCCGTGCTCGCCCTCACCCGGTACAGGTCAAGGACGGCGCCGATCGCGGCATCGATAGTCAGATCGGTCGTATCCAGGATCACGGCGTCTAGGGCCGGCTTGAGCGGGGCTGCCGCTCGGGCCGAGTCGCGCGCGTCGCGCTCTTGGATATCGCGCAAAAGACTTGCCATTGTAACGGAGATTCCTTTTGCGATCAACTGCTTATACCGGCGCCGTGCCCGCTCTCCCGCGCTCGCCGTTACATAGACTTTGACAAAGGCATCCGGAAACACGACGGTTCCCATGTCGCGGCCGTCGGCGACAAGGCCCGGGGGTTGGCGAAATGCGCGCTGACGCGCCAGCAGCGCGGCGCGGACGGTCGGGTGGACCGCCACACGCGAGGCGCCGGCGGACACGGCTTCGCTCCGAATGCCCTCGGTCGCGTCCTCGCCGTCGAGGCGGATACCCCCGGCATCGAAGGACACGCCAAGATGGGACGCGGCGTCGGCGAGCGCCGCCTCGGCGTCGAACGGAATGCCGGCGCGGAGCGCCTTCAACGCGACCAGCCGGTACAGCGAGCCACTGTCCAGATGGCGGAATCCGATCTCGCGCGCGACGCCCGCGGCGATCGTGCCCTTCCCGGACG
This sequence comes from Casimicrobiaceae bacterium, assembly GCA_955652025.1. Lineage (GTDB taxonomy): Bacteria > Pseudomonadota > Gammaproteobacteria > Burkholderiales > Casimicrobiaceae > VBCG01. The sequence continues at coordinate 1,076 of CATPAO010000053.1, read as the reverse complement.
CGGCCGGTCCGTCAATCGCGATCACGCGGGGCAACGCGCTATTCACAGCGTGTCGAGCGGTTGCACGATACGGCGCCAAACGTCGAAATAACCGGGAAACGTCTTGCGCACGCACTCGGGATCGTTGATGGTGACCGCGACGCCGGCCAGCGTAGCAAGCGACAGGCACATCGCCATCCGGTGGTCGTCGTAGGTGTCGACGGAGGCCGCTTGCAATTTCGCGGGTGGGTGCACCTCGAGCCAATCCGGGCCGGCTTCCACACGGGCGCCGAGCTTTGTCAATTCGGCCGACATCGCGGCGATGCGGTCCGTTTCCTTGACGCGCCAGCTTCCGATGCTATTGAGGCGCGTCGGCGCTTGCGCAAACAGCGCCGTCACCGCAAGCGTCATCGCGGCGTCCGGAATCGCGCCGCAATCGATCGTACCGCCACTGAGCGGCCGCCCAGCCCGCGCCTCGATGGCGTCGTCGCCCAAGCGAATGTCGGCGCCCTGGCGCGCGAGTACGCCGGCAAACTCGACGTCACCCTGGATCGAGTCGCGACCGACACCCTCGACACGCACCGGTCCGCCACCGATGACGCCGGCCGCCAAAAAATAGGACGCCGTCGACGCGTCTCCTTCGACGTGCAGGCGGCCCGGGCTCGTGTAGCGCGCGCCTGCCGGGATGCGAAACGTGAACGCGTCGGGGCTTTCCACGCGAACGCCGAATCGCTCCATCAGATGAGTCGTGATCGCGACGTACGGACGCGACACCAGAGCCGTGGTCACGTGCACGGTGGTCGCCGCGGCGGCGCTGCCGCGCGCGAGCGGCAACGCGATCAGCAATGCCGACAGGAACTGGCTCGACGTGTCGCCGCGAATTCGCACGGCCCCGCCCGCCGCACCGCCGGCGCGGCCGATCGCGAGCGGCGGGTAGCCGCGGTGGCCGAGATAGCGCACGTCGCATCCGAGCCGGGTTAGCGCGTCGACCAGATCACCGATCGGCCGCTCGTGCATCCGCGGCACGCCGGTCAACCGATAGTCGCCACCCAGCACCGCCAAGGCCGCGGTGAGCGGGCGAAACGCGGTGCCCGCGT
>CATPAO010000052.1 GCA_955652025.1 Casimicrobiaceae bacterium | reverse complement strand
TTGTCTGGGCACGGTGGACCGGGCGGCACCTGCCCGGCGAAAAACCGCCCCAGTGTCGACGATTCCGAAATCCCGGTCAATTGCTGTATCGCAGCGATCCTGCGGCACGCAATTTGAGACGTCCCAAAAAAGAAATCGCCGGCCCCGGATCCTTAAATCGATCCGGGACCGGCGCCGGCGTGCCTCGCTAGCCGATCAGTAGCCGTACCCGTAGTACCTATATGCGGGCCGCGCCACGACATACGGCGACGCGTAGACCACACGCGGCGCGTAGTAGACCGGCGGCGGTACGTAGTAGGCGGACCTCCAATACGGCCGGTAATAACGATAGGGATGGTAGGGACGATAGTACGGCCCCCAATAGCCCGGCGCGCCGGCCGTGACTGCGACGCCCGGAGCACCGATCGAAACGCTCCATGCGACGTCGCGCGCCGACGCAGCGGGCGCGATGGCCAGACCGGCCACCAGCGTGCCGGCCACAGCCGTAGCAGCAAGAATCCGTCGGAACATGTTTACCTCCTTTCCATTTCAAGAGACAGCTCCCGCGACACGAGGTTCCGGCGCGTTTTTCGGGGCGTCGCTGTCAAAAACGCGGCTCGCTGCGCCCGGGTTGACCTTGATCCGCGGCGATTGCGTTTTGTTACAGGCCGGGCGTGCGCTATTCTTGGGGCGGTTGCCGTTTTCCCCTACGACGCCCGTGGTCGTCGTGCCTCGGGCCCGGCACGCCCAACCTCTCCGAGGAACCCTGCATGCGATGGATTCGCACCGTGGTTGCTGCGCTGGCCGCATTCGGCATGACTTGGGCGGCGACCGCCGCCAATCTGACCGTCGGACTCGGCACCGACGTCACCGCCATCGACCCGCACTATCACAACCTGACGCCAAACAACAATGTCGCGGCGCACATCTTCGGCTACCTGGTCGAGAAAAACGAAAAATCGCAGCCGATCCCGGGCCTTGCGACCGAATGGAAGACGCTCGATCCGACAACCTGGGAATTCAAGCTCCGCAAGGGCGTTAAATTCCATGACGGCAGCGATTTCACCGCGGCCGACGTCGTCGCGTCGATCGAACGCGTGCCCAAGGTGCCGAACAGCCCGTCGCCGTTTACCGCTTACACGAAGCAGATTCAGAAAATCGAGATCGTCGATCCGTACACGATCCGCTTCAAGACCGCGACTCCGTATCCACTGATGCCGACCGATATGACGCAGGTTGCGATCATCTCGAAGCAGTTCGCGAACGCGTCGACCGACGATTTCAACAGCGGCAAGGCAGCGATCGGGACCGGGCCGTACAAGGTGGTCAAATACACGAAAAGCGACCGCCTGGAGCTCGCGCGAAACGACAATTGGTGGGGCGGCAAGACGCCGTGGGAAAGGGTGACACTGCGCATTTTGCCGAATGACGCGACGCGCGTCGCCGCGCTCTTGTCCGCCGACATCCAGGTGATCGAAAACGTGCCGACGTCCGACGCCGCCAAGCTCAAGACGGACAAACGGCTCGCGATTTTCCGCACGGTCGCGGACCGGCTCATCTATTTGCACCTGGACAGCGACCGCGACGTGTCGCCGTTCGTCACCGATCGGGACGGCAGGCCGCTCGACAAGAATCCGCTCAAGGATCCGCGCGTGCGCAAGGCGCTGTCGAAGGCGATCAACCGGCCCGCGATCGTCGAGCGCGTGATGGAAGGCGAAGCGATTGCCTCCGGACAACTCGTCGCCGATTTTCTGTTCGGCGCGACGAAGAATCTGCAGGTCGAGAAATACGATCCCGACGGCGCGAAAAAGCTGCTCGCCGAAGCCGGTTATCCGAACGGCTTCGGCCTCACGATCCATACGCCGAACAATCGTTACGTCAACGATGCCCGAATCGCGCAGGCAGTGGCGCAAATGCTGTCGCGCATCGGCGTCGACACCAAGGTCATCGCCATGCCTTCGGCCACCTATTTCACGCAGGCGACCGACCTCAAGTTCAGCTTCATGCTGCTCGGCTGGAGCACCGGAACGGGCGAGGCGTCGTCGTCGCTGAAAGCACTCCTCATGACCTACAACCGCGACAAGGGATTCGGCACGGCGAATCGCGGGCGTTATTCGAACGGCAAGGTCGATGCATTCACCGAGGACGCGTTGCAGACGGTCGACGACGCCAAGCGCGAAGCCTATTTGCAGCGCGCCACCGAGCTCGCGATCAACGACACGGGCATCATTCCGCTGCACTTCCAGGTGAACTTGTGGGCGACTCGCGACGGCATCAGCTACGTCCCGCGAGTCGACGAGCAGACGTTCTCCTGGAAATTCCGGCCGGCGGGCGCGAACAATCTGGTGTCGCGATGAACGCGCCGCAGCGTTGGCCCGCGATCGTCACGCCGCCGTCGCACTTCATCGGTAATCGTTGGGCCGCGTCGCAGGACGGCGCGACGCTGCCGATGATCGATCCGTCCGACGGCGCGCCGTTCGCGGCAGTCGCGCGCGGCGGCAGCGTGGACGTCGATGCCGCGGTGCGCGCCGCGCAAACGGCGCGCGATGGCGCATGGGGGCGGCTCGCCCCGGCGGAACGGGGACGCATGCTCGCGCAGCTTTCGCGTGCGATCGCGGACGCCGCCGACGAGTTGGCGCTGATCGAGGCGCGCGATTGCGGCAAGCCGCTCGCGCAGGCCCGTGCCGATGTCGCCGCCTGCGTCCGTTATTTCGAGTTCTACGCCGGCGCGCCGGACAAGCTCCACGGCGCGACGATTCCCTACCCCGATGGCTAC
>CATPAO010000051.1 GCA_955652025.1 Casimicrobiaceae bacterium | reverse complement strand
GCCGCGCGCTCGATCGTGTCCTTCGGCATGTTCTGGTCGGTGGCCTTGTCGATCGCGAGACGCAGCCGCGGATTGGCCGACGCATCGCCGCCGCCCAGGCGCGCGGCGATCGTGATCTCCCGGATGAGGCGGGTGAACATCTTGCCGCGTTTCGCGTCGGTCGCGGCTTTGCGGTGCTTGATGTTCGCCCACTTGCTGTGGCCGGCCATGAATGCGATTCGATCGGTAAGGGACGCGAAATTATACGCGTCGCGAGCGGGCGAAACCTTTCGTGGATCTACAGTAATTTCTGCTGCACGAGAAATTGCTGGAGTACTTTGAGTCGCATGCAGGGGTCGTTGATCTCGAGCATCGTTTGCTTGATTGTGAGCGGCAGCGGCAACAGCTCGGCCAATCGATAGCCGACCCACGACGCGTCGTCGTAGTGCTTCTCGGCGGGAAAATTCTGCGTCCCGACGCGTGCGGCGATCACTTCCAGCAGTTTCGCGAGTGGCCCGAATACCTCCGGCAACGGGCTGGCGGGCTCGACGGCGATCGTCGTGACTTCGCCCGTCACGAGCCCCGACGGCTCCACGATGTGCTTCTGCACCTGGATGCGTGCGCCGCCCGCAGTGACGATGTGCAGGATCCCGAGCTGCGGCATATCCCAGGTCGTGATCTGCGCGAGCGTGCCGATGGTCGCGAAATCCGGCGGGCCCTCGCCGGCGACAGCCACTTCCTCACCGCGCGTGATCAGGCACACGCCGAACGGGCGCTCGTCCTTGAGACATGCCTTCGCCATATCGATGTAGCGCTGCTCGAACACCTTGAGCGGCAGGAGTCCGCCAGGGAATAGCACTGTACGAAGCGGAAAAAGCGGCACCATGAACGGTTGCCGGTCGGCGATGTCCTTGAGAAATGACAGCATGGATCAGGCCTCGGTCGCGGGACCGGGCATGCGACGCGCGTCTCCCCACCGCGGGACCAGCGCGTTGCCAACGCCGAGGTGATCCAGCACGCGCGCGACGACGAAATCCACGAGATCGTCGATCGACTGCGGGTGGGTGTAGAAGCCCGGTGCCGGCGGCAAGATGATCGCGCCGGCGCGCGCAAGGTGCAGCATGTTCTCCAGGTGGATCGCTGAGAGCGGCGTCTCGCGCGGCACGAGCACAAGCGGCCGGCGCTCCTTCAACATCACATCGGCGGCACGCTCGATGAGATTGTCGGCGAGCCCGGCGGCGATCGCGCCGAGCGTCCCCATCGTGCATGGACAGATCGCCATCGCATCGCCGGGATTCGACCCCGACGCCATCGGAGCGAGCCAATCGTCCCGCGCGTACACATCGAGCTGACCCGCGCGCGCGCGATAGCGTTCGGAGAGGAGGCGCGCCGCCTCGCGCGGCTGCGTCGGCAACGTGAGCGCGCATTCCTGCTTCGCGACCACCTGCGCGGCGGTCGAGTAGAGAAGCTGGACGCGGGCGCCCGCCGCGAATAGGCATTCGAGCAGCCGCAACCCGTACGGCATGCCGGACGCGCCGGTGAACGCGAGCGTGATCGTGCGCTCCGCCTTCACGCGTCGGCCAGTTCGCGATGCCGGACCAGAACCTGATGCCGCGGCGCGAAGGTCTTCGCGAGCCGCTCGGCCAGATAGACCGAGCGATGCCGGCCGCCGGTACAGCCGATCGCGACGGTCAGATAATTGCGGTTGTCGCGCGCGTAATCGGGAAGCCAGCTCGCGACGAAATGATAGATGTCCGTGTACATCCGTTCGACTTCGGGAATCGCTTCGAGAAATTGGATGACCGGCGCGTCGCGGCCGGTCAGCGGGCGCAACGCGGGCTCGTAATGCGGATTGGGGAGACAGCGGACGTCGAACACCAGGTCCGCGTCGAGCGGCGCGCCGTTCTTGAAACCGAACGACTCGAACTGCAGTGTGAGGCTCGAGCGGTCGACCGAGATGAAGTCCTTGATCCACGCGCGAAGCGCCGCGGCAGGCAGGTCGCTCGTATCGAACGCAACGCCCACCTCGCGCGCTTCGTGCAAAAGCTCGCGCTCGTGCTCGATCGCCTCGGTCAGCGTGCGCTTCTCGTTCGAAAACGGATGGCGGCGGCGCGTCTCGGAAAAGCGCTTGACCAGCGTTTCCGTCTTGGTGTCGAGATAAAGAAAGGTGACGCTCCAGCCCGACGCGCGCACGACATCGATCGCCGAGGCCAGGCCCGGCAGCCCCGGGCCCGTCTGCGCGTCGAGCGAGATCGCGACTCGCTTCTGCCCGCTGTGCGCGAGATAGTTGACGGTCGGCGCGAGCAGCGGCAACGGCAGGTTGTTGACGACGTAGTATCCGGCGTCGGAGACCGCAGCGAGTGCGACGTTCTTGCCCGAACCGGAAACGCCGCCGATCAAGAGCAGGTCCCGCCCCGTGGTGGAATCGACGTGCGGGGTCATGGGCCCGGTACCGATCAGCCGCCGTCTTCCATGAGCTTCTGCTGCCGCTCGATGAACTCCTTCGTGCTGTCGATGCCGCGTTGGTTCAGCACGAAATTGCGTACCGCCGCCTCGACCAGCACGGCGAGGTTGCGGCCGGCGGCAACCGGAATGGTCACTTTTCTGATCGGCACCGCGAGCACTTCCTGGTACGTCGCATTGACCTGCAGCCGATCCAGCTCGGAAAACGCCTCGTTGCCGTGGTCCTCGAGGTTGACGATCAGCCGTAAGAGCTTGCGCGGGCGCACGGCAGTCTCGCCGAAGATCGTCCGGATGTTGAGGATGCCGATGCCGCGCACTTCGAGGAAATCGCGCAGCACGTCGGGGCAGCGCCCTTCGATCGTGTCGGGCGAGATGCGATAGAGCTCGACGATGTCGTCGGCGATCAATCCGTTGCCGCGCGAGATCAGCTCCAGCGCGAGTTCGCTCTTGCCGATCGCGGACGCGCCGGTGATCAGCACGCCCATCTCCAGCACGTCCAGGAACACGCCGTGCAGCGTCGTCGACTCGGCCAGCACGCGTGAAAGATAGATGCGAAACACGTCGACGATGTGAGGCGACGGCTGCGGCGAGGAGAACAGTGCGATGTGATTGGCATTGCAGGCGGCGACAAGCTGCGCGGGCACCTCTTCGCGATTGGCGACGACGATCGCGGCCAACTCCGTCGTGAAAAGCCGCGTGACCAGGCGCTGCAACTCGTCCGCCGGCAGCCCGCGCACGTATGCTGCCTCCGCCGCACCGATCAGCTGAATGCGGAACGGATGGATGAAGTTCATGTGCCCGACCTGACCGATCGTGGGCTTCAGCGCGTTTTCACCGATCAGCATCCGGCTGCCGCCTTGGCGGTTGGCGAGCCACATCAAGCCGAGGCGCTCGCGGTTGTCGTCGAACAGCTTCTCGACGCTCACTTGACGCATCGCGACTTGCCCGCTCATCGGAATGCCTGCGTCATGCCGGCTCCCACTGCGAAAACAGCGCGGCCAAATCTGCCGCGCTGCCCGCGGCGACGAGCTTGTCGCGAAACATGCGCTCGGAAAACATCTGCGCCAGTTCGGACAGGAGTTGCAGGTGCTCCTCGGTGGCATGCTCCGGCACCAGCAGCACGAAAACTTGTCCCACGGGTTTGCCGTCCGGGGCATCGAACGCGATCGGCACGGCGAGCCGCGCGAACGCGCCGATGGCCTTCGCGAGCCCCTTGATGCGACCGTGGGGAATCGCGATGCCCTGGCCCAATCCGGTCGACCCCAGCTTCTCGCGCGCGGCAAGGCTCGCCGCGACGCTCGCGCGCGACAGGCCGGCGGTCCCCTCGAACAACGTGCCCATTTCCTCGAACAGCCGCGCCTTCGTTCCCGCGTCGAGGCCGAGCACGATGTTGGAGGTCGGCAGCAAGCTCGCGATCTGATTCATGGGGCAGCACTTCGGCGACGGGAGCGGTGCGGCAAAAAGGAAACCGGCGGAGATCGGCCGAATCGCGACCAATAATCCGCCGGAAAGCGCTCGATTATACGCTTGCGGACCGTCGTCGCCGGCTCAGTCGGCGCTCACGCCGTCGGCGTCGTGGAGCCGCGCGTCGGTATCGCAACGGTGGTCGGTGAGCTTCTCCTTGTGCTTCAGGACCTGCCGGTTCAGCTTGTCGGCCAGCGCGTCGATCGCCGCATACATGTCGGGATCGACGCTCGCGGCGTGAATCTCCTTGCCGCGCACGTGCACGTTTGCTTCGACGATCTGTCGCAATTTGTCGACCGAGAGCACCACGCTGACGTCGATCACATGGTCGAAATGTCGCGATACGCGGTCGAGCTTGCTGATGACGTAAGTGCGGATCGCGGGCGTGATCTCCAGGTGATGTCCGGTGAGGTGCAGGTTCACGAGTTTCTCCTCTGCGACATTGAGGTGGACGGGGACCCTAGTTTCGCGGCGCAATCGCGCGAGGCAAAACGCGATCGCCGGTACGACAACGCCATGCGCGACGCGGCCACGCGCGATCGCGGCATCGCGTCAAAGACGATGCATATTTCGTACCAATTGCCCGGGAGCCACGGCCGAGCGGAATACATGCGCGGCGCGGCGGTAATGTTTTCGGCGGCGCGTGTGCTTGGCAAGGCGCGAGCGTCGTTACAGCGACTTGCGCATGTTGACCGGCGGAATCTGCAGCGCTTCGCGATACTTGGCGATCGTGCGCCGCGCGACGATGATGCCTTGTTCCCCGAGCAGGTCGGCGATGCGGCTGTCGGTCAGCGGCACGCGCGCGTCCTCCGCGCCCACGAGCTGCTTGATCAGTGCACGGATCGCGGTCGCCGACGCCGCGCCCCCCGTGTCGGTGGCCACATGGCTGCCAAAGAAGTATTTGAGCTCGAATGTGCCGCGCGGCGAGAGCATGTACTTCTGCGTCGTGACGCGCGATATCGTCGATTCGTGCAACGACAGCATGTCGGCGATCTCGCGCAGCACCATCGGTCGCATCGCCACTTCGCCGTGCTCGAAGAAACGACGCTGGCGTTCGACAATCGCCTGGGCGACCCGCAGAATCGTCTCGAATCGCTGCTGCACGTTGCGAATCAGCCACTTCGCTTCCTGCAGCTGCGCGGCAAGCTGCTGGTTCGAGCTGTCGCGGTTCCGGGTGAGGATGTCCGCATAAATCCGGTTCAAGCGCAGCTTGGGCATCGCGGCATCGTTCAGTGCCGCGACCCATTGACCCCTTACCTTGCGTACGACCACGTCGGGGATCACGTAGTTCGCTTCCGCCTTGGCGTAGGCGGCACCCGGCCGTGGACTCAGGCTGCGGATCAGCTCGCGTACGCGCCGCACGCCGGCGTCGTCCAAGTGAAGCAGCCGTTTCAGCTTCGTGAAGTCGCGATTGGCGAGCAATTCGAGATTGCCGTCGACGATCTTGAGCGCGTCGGCGCGGTGCGGGGTATCGGGGGGAAGCGTCTTCAACTGCAGGCAGAGGCACTCGGCGCAATCGCGCGCGCCCACGCCCGCCGGGTCGAAACTTTGCACGTATTTGAGACCGATCGACAGCTCTTCCATTTCGAGCTCGAGTTCGGCGGGAAACAGTTCGGCGATTTCGTCGAGCGGCGTCGGCAGATAGCCGTCCTCGTTGAGCGCATCGATCAGCGCGGACACGATATGCCGGTCGCGCAACGGCAAGTTCATCGTCGCGAGCTGCTCGTTCAGGTGATCGCGCAACGTGCTGGTCGCGACCTGCTGCGGGTAGAAATCGTCGTCGTCGGAGCCGCTCGCGCCGCCCCAATCGCCGTCGCCGCCACCGCTCGAATAATCGGTAAAATCGGCCGGATCGGGTGCGTCGTCGTGGGTGCTCCGCGCCTCCGCCGCGTTGCTGTCGGGCGCGTCCTGGGCGGGGCGATCGCTCGCTTCCGCCGCGCGGTTCGGTCCGGCGAGCGTAACCTCCTCCGCGCGCGCCACCTCTTCCTCCGCTTCGGCGCGCTCGAGCAGCGGATTCTCCTGCAGCATCCGCTCGACTTCCTGATTGAGCTCGATCGTCGACAGTTGCAATAGCCGGATCGACTGCTGCAGCTGCGGCGTCAGTGTGAGGTGCTGCGAAAGCTTGAGCTGGAGCGTTTGCTTCATCGCCGCCCGTTGGGAAGCCCCCCGGAATAGAGTTCCCTTAAAGCCGGAAGTGCTCGCCAAGGTAGACTTTCCGGACGTCCTCATTATAAACAATCTCGCCCGGGGCGCCCGAGGCGAGCACCCGCCCCTCGTTAATGATGTAGGCGCGGTCGCAAATACCCAACGTTTCCCGTACGTTGTGATCTGTAATCAACACCCCGATGCCGCGTTCCTTCAGAAAACCGATGATTTTCTGGATATCGAGGACGGCGATCGGGTCGACGCCGGCAAACGGCTCGTCCAGCAGGATAAAGCGCGGCCGCGTCGCCAACGCGCGGGCGATCTCGACGCGTCGCCGCTCGCCGCCCGACAGCGATACCGCGGGCGCGTCGGAAAGGTGCGAGATCGAGAGATCCTCGAGCAGCGCGTCGAGCCGGTTCGAGAGCGTGTCCTCGTCCAGGTCCTGCAACTCGAGGATCGCGCGCACATTTTCCGCGACCGTCAATTTGCGGAAGATCGACGCTTCCTGCGGCAGGTAAGACAGACCGCGCCGCGCCCGACGATGGATCGGCAGCCGCGACAGATTCTCGCCGTCGAGCTCGATGCTGCCGCCGTCGGCCGCGACCAGGCCCACGATCATGTAGAAGCACGTGGTCTTGCCGGCGCCGTTGGGGCCGAGCAAACCGACCACTTCGCCGCTCGCGACGTTCAACGAAACGTCGTGGACGACGGTGCGCGTCTTGTAGCGCTTGCGAAGATGCGCCGCCGACAGCTGGCTCACGGCGACTTCGGTGGCGACTTCCGTCACTGCGGCTTGATGTCGTCGGCGGGCTTGAGCGTGACCGGCGCCTTATCCTTGGCCGGCGCCTTGTCCAAGGCCTTCGCCTTGGCGGGCGACTTGTCTTTCGCGTCGGCGGCTTTGTCCTTGCCGTCCCCCTTCCCCAGCGGCGAATCCGAACGCGGCTGGAACACGCCGCGCACCCGCGTGCCCGGTCCGTTGGCGGCGCCGGGCGCGTCGGGGCGTCCTTCAGCGTGGAATTCGCCGCTCTTGCTGTTGTACGAGATGTAATTGCTGCGAACCTCGTCGGTGGCGCTTCGCTTCAACAACGCACGATCGAACAACTCGAGGAGCTCCTTCGATCCGTCGTAGACGGCGCGCTGCGCATAGCCCTCGTAATATTCGTCGACGTCG
>CATPAO010000050.1 GCA_955652025.1 Casimicrobiaceae bacterium | reverse complement strand
GACGGTTGGGTGCCGAATACGTCGGGGCGGACGACACGCGGCAAGTCCCCGTCATGCTGCACCGCGCGATCGTCGGCTCGCTCGAACGCTTCATCGGGATTTTGATCGAACATTATGCGGGCGCGTTGCCGCTTTGGCTGGCGCCGGTTCAAGCCGTCGTGCTGACGATCACCGACCGTCAGGCCGACTATGCGAAGCGTGTGGCCGCCGCGCTGAGGGCGGCCGGTTTTCGTGTCTCATCCGATTTGCGCAATGAGAAAATAACCTATAAAATTCGAGAACATAGCCTTCAAAAGTTACCGTACCAGTTGATCGTGGGCGACCGCGAGTTGGAGGCTGACAGCGTAGCCGTGCGTACCCGCGGCGGCGAGGACCTCGGCAGCATGCCGGTCGATGCCTTGCTGACCCGCCTCCGAAATGAGGCGAAGTCGCATCAGTAAGGCCTTGAGCACGCACGGGTTCGCGTTTGATCAACATCTTGTGGAGAATCGACAATAGCTCTGGAAAAGCCGCAGCGGATCAACGGTGAAATTAGCGCCCCCGAAATCCGCCTCGTGGGGGCAGAAGGCGAGCAGCTCGGAATCGTCAGCTTGGCCGATGCCGTGGCCAAGGCCGAAGCAGCGGAACTCGATCTGGTCGAGATCGCGCCGATGGCCAAGCCTCCCGTGTGCCGGATCATGGATTTCGGCAAGTTCAAATACCGGGAAGCGAAAAAGCAGCACGAGGCCAAGCTCAAGCTGAAGCAGATCCAGGTCAAGGAAGTGAAATTCCGGCCAGGCACCGACGAAGGCGATTACAAGATCAAGCTGCGCAACCTCGTCCGATTCCTGGGCGAAGGCGACAAAGCGAAGATCACGCTGCGGTTTCGCGGACGCGAAATGGCGCATCAGGAATTCGGCGTGCGTCTGCTCGAGCGGGTAAGGAACGATCTGGAGCCGTACAGCGTCGTCGAATCGTTCCCAAGAATGGAAGGCCGGCAAATGGTGATGCTGCTGGCCCCCAAGAAGACGTTACCGAAGCATCACTCGAACAAGCCCGAGGCCGGTAAGCCGCAAGGCAACGAAGCCTCTCCCCCCGCCGCACAGGCGCCGGAGAGCACCGCCGTGGGCAGCAAATAAGGAAACGGCATCATGCCGAAGATGAAGACCAAGTCGGGCGCTAAAAAGCGCTTCCGCGTACGCGGGAGCGGTTCGGTCAAGCGATCGCAGGCGTTCAAGCGCCACATCCTGACCAAGAAGTCGACCAAGAACAAACGGCACCTTCGCGGCTCCGCCGGCGTGCATTCGACCAATGCCGCCTCCGTCGCCGCGATGATGCCCTACGCCTAAGGAGCCGGACCATGCCAAGAGTCAAACGTGGCGTGACCGCCCGCGCGCGGCACAAGAAAGTGCTCGCCCAGTCGAAGGGCTACCGCGGCCGCCGGAGCAACGTCTACCGCGTCGCCAAGGAAGCGGTGATGAAGGCGGGCCAGTATCAATATCGCGATCGCCGGCAGAAGAAGCGCGAGTTCCGCGTGCTGTGGATCGCGCGGATCAACGCGGCGGTGCGCGAGCTCGGCCTGTCGTACAGCACGTTCATCAACGGGCTCAAGAAAGCGTCGATCGATATCGACCGCAAGGTGCTGGCCGATCTGGCCGTGCACGACAAGACAGCGTTTACGAAGATCGCGGAACAGGCCAAGGCTTCCCTGACCTGATCCGACGATGGAACCCCAAGGGAGGCGCGTTACCGCCTCCCTTTTTTTTCAACTGCGGACCCGCGCATGGAACACCTGACCCGCATCGTCGACGCCGCGCTGGCGGAATTCGCCATCTGCGCGGACGCGTCCGCGTTGGAGAATGCTAAAGCGCGCTATCTCGGCAAGACCGGCGTGCTGACCGATCAACTGAAGGCGCTCGGCAAGCTCCCGGTCGCAGAGCGTCCCGCGGTCGGCGCGTTAATCAACGAGGCGAAAGCGAAGCTCGAGTCGGCGCTCTCCGCGCGGCGCGCGGCGCTTGCCGACGCCAGGCAGGACGCGGAGCTCGCGGCCGAGGCGCTCGACGTCTCGCTGCCCGGACGCGGGCCGGGCATGGGAACGCTGCACCCGATCACGCGGACGCTGGAGCGCGTCGAAGCGCTGTTCGGCTCGCTTGGCTTCACGGTCGCCGACGGACCGGAGATCGAGGACGACTTCCACAATTTCACCGCGCTCAACACACCAGAAAACCATCCGGCGCGCTCGATGCAGGACACGTTCTATGTCGAGGGCGGTATGGTGCTGCGCACGCACACGTCGCCGATCCAGATCCGCTACATGGAAACGCACGCGCCGCCGATCAAGATCATCGCGCCGGGCCGCGTCTATCGCGTCGACAGCGACGCGACGCATTCGCCGATGTTCCACCAGGTCGAGGGCCTGTGGATCGACCGTGACGTGAGCTTCGCCGACCTGAAGGGTGTGTTCAACGAGTTCCTGCGCTGCTATTTCGAGCGCGACGACATCAAGGTGCGGTTTCGCCCGTCGTTCTTCCCGTTCACCGAGCCGTCGGCCGAAATCGACATGGCGTTCGGCGACGGCCAATGGCTGGAGCTGGCCGGCTCCGGACAAGTGCATCCGAACGTGCTGCGTGCGGTCGGGCTCGATCCCGAAGAGTGGCAGGGATTCGCGTTCGGCATGGGACCGGACCGGCTCGCGATGCTGCGCTACGGCGTGAATGATCTGCGATTGTTTTATGAGAACGATCTACGCTTCCTCAGACAATTCGCGTAGCCCCATGAAATTCTCCGAACGCTGGCTGCGAGCGCTCTGCGATCCGCCGATCTCGACGGTTGAGTTGTGCGACACGTTGACGATGGCCGGGCTCGAGGTCGAGGACGTGGCGCCCGCGGCGCCGCCGTTCTCGGGCGTCGTCGTCGGAAGAATCGAATCGGTGTCGGCGCACCCGAACGCCGACAAGCTCCGCGTATGCGAGGTCGACGTGGGCGCATCCGCGCGCCTGCAGGTCGTCTGCGGCGCCCCGAACGCGGCCGCGGGGATGTATGCGCCGTGCGCGCTCGAGGGCGCGACGCTGCCGGGCGGACTTGCGATCAAGCACGCCACGATGCGCGGCGTCGAATCGCACGGCATGCTCTGCTCGGCGAAAGAGCTCGGTCTCTCCGACGACGCCGGCGGCTTGTTGGCGCTCGACGATCGCCATCGCCCGGGCGCCGATCTGCGTGACGCGCTCGCGCTCGACGACGCGCTCTTGACGCTCAAGCTCACGCCCAATCGCGCCGATTGCTTGTCGCTTGCCGGCATTGCGCGTGAAGTGGCCGCCGCCACCGGCGCGCCGCTCACGTTGCCGCAATCGGTGACGACGCCGGTCGCCACGACGGCCACACGCGCGGTCCGCGTCGACGACGCTGCTGCCTGTCCGCGATTCGTCGGACGCATGATCGACCGCATCGACGCCGCAGCGCCGACGCCGGCGTGGCTCAAAGAGCGCATCGAGCGAAGCGGCATCCGTTCGATCTCCGCCGTCGTCGACGTCACCAATTACGTCATGCTCGAACTGGGGCAGCCGTTGCATGCCTACGACGACCGGCTGCTCGATGGCGCCATCGTCGTGCGCTTCGCGCAGGACGGCGAAACGCTGACGCTTCTGAATGGTCAAGTGCTGCGCCTCGACGCCGATCTCCTGCTCGTCGCTGACGAAGCGAAGCCGCTCGGACTGGCGG
>CATPAO010000049.1 GCA_955652025.1 Casimicrobiaceae bacterium | reverse complement strand
GCGAAGCGCGACCAATGGCTCAAGCATTTGGTGGGACGTGAACCGACGGCGTTGCGCGCCGTGCTGGAGGACGCGCTGGTTGCCGAAGTCGAATCTGGACTCGAGGCGCCGCGCGCGCTCTTTCCGCCGGATCTCGTGCCGGCGGTCTGTGCGCTGCTCGATTACGCGTCGACCCACCTCGTGTTGTCGACTGAAAACGCCGCACGGGCTTCGCGCATGGGCGAGATCGCCTCCCGCGGCGACCTGCCATCGGCCGCCGCTGACGCGGCTCCGGATTGGAAAGTTCTTGCCGACTGGATGCTGACAAAAAAGGCGCACTGGCGGAAGAGCCTGAGCGCCGATGACGGTTTCCCGTCCAAAGCAGGCAGCACGGATGCGCAATCGCGCCAGGCGCACAAGCGCCAGATGCTCGACTTGTTGCGCCGCTGCGCCGCCGTGCCGGGCTTGGCCGAGGCGCTGGACCTCGTGCGGCGGTTGCCGCCGGTTGTGTACGACGACACGAGCTGGTCGTTCGTCGCCGCGATGCTGGACTTGCTGCCGCGCCTCGCTGCCCAATTGACGGTGACGTTCGCCGAATCGGGGGCAATCGATTTTTCGCAGGCGATGCTTTCCGCGATCGAAGGATTGGGCGAGCCCGACGCACCGAGCGATCTGTTGCTGCGTCTCGATTTCGCCATCGCCCACCTGCTGGTCGACGAATTTCAAGATACGTCCGAAGCGCAGTATGCGTTGATCGAGCGGCTCACCGCAGGTTGGCAGCTGGGTGACGGCCGCACGCTGTTTGCGGTGGGCGATCCGCAGCAATCGATCTATCGCTTTCGCGAGGCCGAGGTGCGCCTGTTTCTCGACGCGCGCCGAAGCGAGCGCATCGGCAACGTGCCAGTGACGCGGATCGACCTCACGCGGAATTTCCGCTCGCACGCCGGGATAGTGAAATGGGTCAACGACGTGTTCCCGCACGTGCTGGCGCTCCGCGACGATCCGTGGCGAAGCGCGGTCGCGTACGCGCCGGCAGCCCCGGCGCGCGCAGCGGTTTCCGGTGTCGCGCCGACCGTCGAAGTCTTTTCGAGCGCAGAGGCGGAGGCCGCGGCGGTCGTCGCACACGTTCGCGTTGCGCTCGACGCCGGCGCGGACAGCGTCGCCATTCTCGTGCGGGCGCGGTCGCATCTCGACCATTTGCTACCGGCGCTGCGTGCGGCTCGAATCGGGTTTGCCGCGGTCGAGCTCGAGGCGCTCGGAGAGCGCCAGGCCGTTCTCGATCTGCTCGCGCTGACGCACGCGCTCGCGCAACCGACGGACCGGCTCGCCTGGCTCGCCTGCCTGCGTGCGCCATGGTGCGGGCTCGCCCTCGCGGACCTCTTCACTTTGGCGAGCGCGGCCGATGCGACCGGTTTCATCGATACGGTCGGTTCACCTTCGGTCCGCGTCGCTCTGTCGGCCGACGGCGCCGAGCGATTGGCGCGATTTGCGACGGTCATGATCCCCGCCCTGCAATCGCGGGGCCGCGCGACGCTCGCGGTGCGCGTCCGGGCGGCATGGCTCGCGCTCGCGGGACCCGCCTGCGTCGACGATCCGCAGGATCTGGCGGCCAGTGAGCGCTATTTCGCGTTGCTCGCCACATACGACTACACGGGCGACGTCGCCGACTACGATGCATTCGTCGACGCGCTGCGGACGCTGAAGGCGGTGGACGATGTCGCCGACGCTCGCGTGCGCGTGATGACGCTGCACAAGGCGAAAGGGCTCGAATTCGACGCCGTCGTCCTGCCGGCCCTTGCGCGTGTGCCGTCCGGCAGTCATCGCGATTTGCTGCGCTGGCGGATGCGGCCGCAGGGCCTGCTGCTCGCGCCGTCGAGGGCGCGCGGCGCGGCGGACGACGCGGTGTATGGCTATCTCGGCATGCTTGCGCACGATGAGGCCGATGCCGAGTTGGCGCGGTTGTTGTACGTCGGCTGCACGCGCGCGAAGACGCGATTGCATCTCACCGCCGTGCTCGACGTCGCACGCTCGAAGCATGGCGCCGCGGAGTGGAAGACGCCGCCGGCACGCTCGGCACTCGGCAAATTGTGGCCGGTAGTTCGTTCGCAGTTACCACCGCCGCCTGCTGTCGACGAAGCTCCTCCCGAGGTTCGCATGGCGCCGCCGCTGCTGTCGCGCTTGCCTCTCGACTTTCGACTACCGGCGCCGGCCGCCGCCATACCGCTCGCCGACGACACGGTGGCGCACGAACAGAAGATGCGCGAATTCGATTGGGCGCATGCGACCGCCGCGGCGATCGGCACGGTCGCGCACCGGATGTTGGCGCAAATCGGGCGCGATGGGCTCGTCGCGTGGAATACCGAACGCATCGCCGCGTCGCGTCGATCGATCGAGCGGCAGTTGGCGCACGAGGGAGTTCCGCGGCCCGAAATGGCGCCTGCCGCGGACGCCGTCGCCGATGTCCTCGCTCGCCTGCAACGTGATCGGCGCGGGCGCTGGTTGTTCGACCCGATGCACGCCGAATCGGTGAGCGAGCAGGCGCTGGCCGGCGACGACGGGGGTCGTGTCGTTCACGTCACGCTCGACAGGACGTTCGTCGCGGAAGGCGTGCGCTGGATCGTCGACTTCAAGACCGGGCCCCACGAAGGCGGCGAAGTCGGCGCGTTTCTCGATCGCGAGGTCGAACGCTATCGCGATCAACTCGAGCGGTACGCGCGAATCGTACGTGCGTTCGACGCGCGGCCGATACGCCTAGCGCTCTACTATCCGCGGGTCGACGATGGCTGGCGCGCGTGGGACGCGCCGTGCTGACACTCGTCGCGTTGTGGGCCGGGCTCGCGGCAGCGGGCATCGGCTTCGCTGTGCTGGACGCGCGGCAGGCGAGCCCGCGGGGGCGTGCGGCCGAATCCCGCGTGGCCACGGTCGCGAACGGCGCGCTGTTCGTCGGCTGCCTGTGGTTTTGCGTCATATGCGCGGTCCGCTGGATTCGCGGCTGCGCGAGCTTTGCCGATCGCTTTGCGCTGATCGGACTGGGTTTCTTGCTTCAGTTAGTCGCGAAATGGGAGATGCGGGCCTCGCCGTCACCCGATATCCCGGTGTTGCTGGCGACAGTCGTCGTTTGCTGGAAAGTGCTGGCCGACGGCGAGGAGGGCGGTGCGACCTCGCGCGAGACGTTCGCGCTCGCGCTGCTGGCGGTCGTAGCCGTCACATTCAAGCTGAACGCGCTTCCGCTGGCCGTCGTGTGCGCAATCTGCTTCTTTGATCGACTATCGCGAGGCATTCGATCACGCGTGCGCCGTCGATTTCGAGTACGACATCTCGCCGCGGATGACGTGCTGGAACCGCCGGCAAGCTTGCGCGAGCAATCCGCAGTTGTCGGCGCCCCGCAGGTGCGGTTGCGCGATCCGCGGCGCGGAGCGGCCGGCGGATGCGTCCGCGCGCAGTGATCGCCGCGGGAAGTCGCGAAATCCGCTAAAATTCAACGTTTTGACTGATCGAGGTTAACCGTTGCGCGTCATTCGCGGCATGCCGGCGTCGCTCGACTCCCCCATCGCACTTACGATCGGCAATTTCGACGGCGTCCACCGCGGGCACGTGGCGATGCTGACCCGCCTCATCGAAGGCGCGGAAGACTTGCGCCTTGCGCCTGCGGTGCTGACGTTCGAGCCACATCCGCGCGAGTTCTTCTCGCCGCAAAGCGCGCCGCCGCGATTGTCGACACTGCGCTCGAAACTCGCGACGTTCCGCGTGCTGGGTGTCGCGACGACGATCGTCGCGCGCTTCGACGCCCGCCTGGCATCGCTTTCGCCCGAAGCGTTCGTGCACGAGATTCTCGAGCAGCGGCTCAATGCGCGCTGGGTCTTGGTCGGCGACGATTTCCGCTTCGGCAAGGGACGGGGCGGCGATCTCGAGGTGTTGCGCTCGAAGGCGCGTCAGTTCAGCGTCGAGGGAATGCGGACCATCGCGGTCGATGCCGAGCGCGCGTCGTCCACAGCGGTGCGCGCCGCGCTCACGGCCGGAGATCTGACGCACGCAGCGGCGCTTCTCGGCCGGCCGTATGCGATTTCGGGCCGCGTCGGGCATGGCGACAAGCTCGGCCGCAGTCTGGGCTTTCCGACGGCGAATCTGCCGCTTCGGCGGACGCCGCCGCTCGCCGGCATCTTCGCCGTGCGCGTGCACGGCTTGGGACCCGCGCCGCGAAGCGGTGTCGCAAGTCTCGGCGTACGCCCGACGGTGAGGGAAGGGGCGAAGCCGCTCCT
Source organism: Casimicrobiaceae bacterium (assembly GCA_955652025.1). Lineage (GTDB taxonomy): Bacteria > Pseudomonadota > Gammaproteobacteria > Burkholderiales > Casimicrobiaceae > VBCG01. The sequence goes on along the minus strand of CATPAO010000049.1, from coordinate 3,546 downwards.
GGAGGTTTTCATTTTCGACTTCGACGAGGCGATCTACGGCCGCCGAATCACCGTCGAATTCCTGCACAAGCTGCGTGACGAAGAGCGATTTGCCGACGTCGACACATTGACCGAGCAGATCCGCGCCGACGCCGATCGCGCGCGCGCTTATTTTGCCCACGAAGAATCATGCCCGACGACCCCAAGACCGATTACAAGTCCACGCTGAACCTGCCGGAAACGCCGTTTCCGATGCGCGGCGACTTGGCGAAGCGCGAACCGGCGTGGGTGCGCGACTGGCAGCAGAACCGAGTGTACGAGGCGATCCGCGCCACGTCGAAGGGGCGGCCGCGGTTCGTGCTGCACGATGGCCCACCCTATGCGAACGGTGACATCCACATCGGCACGGCCTTCAACAAGATCCTGAAGGACATCGTCGTCAAAAGCCGAGTGATGGCCGGCTTCGACGCGCCGTACGTGCCGGGCTGGGATTGCCACGGCATGCCGATCGAGGTGCAGATCGAGAAAACGCATGGCAAGCATTTATCGATCGCCGAAACGCAGCGCCTTTGCCGTGCCTACGCGACCGATCAGATCGCGCGCCAGCGGACGCAATTCCAGCGCCTCGGCGTGCTGGGCGACTGGGACCACCCGTACTTGACGATGGAGTACAAGACCGAGGCGGACGAGATCCGCACGCTCGGCAAGGTCCTGGAAAAAGGGTATCTCTACCGCGGCTTGAAACCGGTCAATTGGTGCTTCGATTGCGGCAGCGCGCTCGCGGAAGCGGAAGTCGAGTACGAGGACCGCGTCGATTGCGCGATCGACGTCGGATTCCCGCTGACCGATCCGGCGGAGCGCGCAAAAGCAGCGCGCGCGTTCGGGCAAGACGCAGCGCCGGAGGGCCCGATCCATGCGGTGATCTGGACCACGACGCCGTGGACGATTCCGGCCAACCAGGCGTTGAACGTGCACCCGGAATTCAGCTACGCGCTGGTACGCACGCGCCGCGGTTATCTGGTGCTGGCAGAGGATCTCGTCGCCGCGTGCCTCAAGCGCTACGGACTGGACGGCGACATCGTGGCGACCGCCAGCGGCGCGGCGCTGGAAGGGATCGCATTTCATCACCCGTTCTACGATCGCGCGTCGCCGGTGTATCTGGGCGAATTCGTCACGCTCGAGCACGGCACCGGCATCGTCCACAGCTCGCCGGCGTACGGTATCGACGATTTCATTTCATGCCGGCGCTATGGCATGCACGATGACGACATGCTGAACCCGGTGCAGGGCGACGGCGTGTTCGCGACCGACTTGCCGTACTTCGGCGGCATGAAGATTTGGGACGCGAATCCGAAAATCGTCGACAAGCTACGCGGCGCCGACGCCTTGCTCCACGCGGAGAAGTACACGCACAGCTACATGCACTGCTGGCGGCACAAGACGCCGATCATCTATCGCGCGACGACTCAGTGGTTCGTGGGCATGGACGACGTGCCCGGCTTCCACGGCCGCCAGCCAGGCACAACATTGCGTACGACCGCGCTCGCCGGCATCGAGGCGACGCGATTCGTTCCTTCGTGGGGCAAATCGCGGCTCCACGGAATGATCGCCCACCGGCCCGACTGGACGCTGTCGCGGCAGCGGCAGTGGGGCGTTCCGTTGCCGTTCTTCGTCGACAAGGCGACCGACGCGCTGCATCCCGATACGCCGGCGCTGCTCGAGCTGGCGGCCGCCAAGGTGCAGGAAGGCGGCATCGAGGCGTGGTTCGATGCGACGCATGAAGACTTCGGTGTCGATCCGGAAAAATACCGGAAGCTGACCGACACGCTCGACGTGTGGTTCGATTCGGGCTCGACGCATCAGACGGTGATGGGCGGTCCCGACGGACGAAGGACCGGCGTCGGGTCGCGGCCGCTCGACACCGGATTTCCGGCCGATCTCTACCTCGAAGGGTCCGACCAGCATCGCGGCTGGTTCCACTCGTCGCTGCTCGTGTCGTGCATGCTGAACGGCGTAGCGCCCTACAAGGCGCTGTTGACGCACGGTTTCGTTGTCGACGGTGACGGCCGCAAAATGTCCAAGTCGCGCGGCAACGTCGTCGCGCCGCAAAAGATCGCCGACACGCTCGGTGCAGAGATTTTGCGATTGTGGGTCGGTGCGACCGATTTTTCCGGCGACATGGCGATCGGCGACGAGATTCTCAAGCGCGTCGTCGAAAACTACCGGCGGATCCGCAATACGCTCCGCTTCCTGCTGGCCAACACCGCGGACTTCGAGCCGTCGCGCCACGCGGTTACGGCGGGTGAGCTGTTCGAGCTCGACCGGTACGCCTTGTTGCAGGCGCGTGCGCTGGCTGCCGCCGTCACGGGCGATTATGCGAATTACGATTTTCACTTCGTCGTGCAACGGCTCGCCACGTACTGCTCGGAAGAGTTGGGCGGCTTCTATCTCGACATCCTCAAGGATCGCCTCTACACGACCGCGCTGGACGGCCGTGCGCGGCGTTCGGCGCAAACGGCGCTCGCGCTGATCCGCGACGTGCTGCTCAAGTTGATGGCGCCGATCCTTTCGTTTACGGCGGAAGAGGCATGGAAAGTGATCCATCCCGCCGACCCGACGATCTTCGCCCATGTCTGGGAGAAATCGCTGCCCGACGTTCCCGGCGCGGAAGCGCTGTTCATGCGGTGGGAACGAATCGTCGCCGTACGCGCCGTCGTGCAGAAAGAGCTGGAGGCCGTGCGGCAGGCGGGCGGCATTGGATCTCCGTTGCAGGCCGAGGTCCAGATCAGCGCTCCTCCGGCGGACTACGAGGCGCTGACCTCGATCGGCGACGACTTGCGCTTTGTCCTGATCACGTCGAAGGCGTCGGTGCACCGCGGCGCATCGCTCGCCGTGGCGGTCAAGCCGAGTGCGCATCCCAAATGTGAGCGCTGCTGGCATTGGCGCGCCGACGTCGGCGCCGATGCGAATCACCCGACGCTGTGCGGGCGTTGCGTCGCGAACTTGTTCGGGCCGGGCGAGCCGCGCCACGCCGCGTGATCGTATGACGGCGGCCGGCGTAACATCGGGTTCGCGCCACTGGTCGCAATGGCTGTGGTTGAGCGCCGCGGTCATCGCGCTCGACCAAGGGACCAAGTATTGGGTCCTCATCGGGATCCGGCCGGGCGAGGAATATCCGATGACGTCGTTTTTCAGTCTGGTGCTCGCGTTCAATTCGGGTGCTGCGTTCAGCTTTCTCGCCGGCGCCGACGGCTGGCAGCGCTGGTTGTTCGTCGTCATCGCCTTTATCGCGTCCGCGGTCATGCTGTGGCTGTTGAAGCGCGGCGGCGGACGCCTGTTCTGCGCGGGGGTCGCGCTTATTTTGGGGGGCGCGCTCGGCAACCTCTACGACCGTATCGTCATCGGCCGCGTCGTCGATTTTCTGTTATTTCATTATCGCGACTGGCATTACCCGGCGTTCAACGTCGCCGACAGCGCGATCACCGTCGGCGCCGCGCTGCTGATCATCGAGAGCTTCCGCCAGCGGCATGAGGAGCCCGCGCCGGCGCGGTGTGGCGAGGACGCATG
>CATPAO010000048.1 GCA_955652025.1 Casimicrobiaceae bacterium | reverse complement strand
GCTTTTTCGTTTATGCCGATTGCTCGCGGTTCACCGGCGACAGCGAGCAATTCTGCCGCGACGTGCTCGAAGGCGCGGGCGTGGCGATCACGCCCGGCATCGATTTCGGCCGCCATCGCGCAAGCGCGCACGTGCGCTTCGCGTATACGATCGGACAGGCGAAGCTCGAGGACGGCATCGCGCGGCTCGCCCGGTTTCTGCATCCATGAGCGCCGCAGGGCCGCCCAAAGGCGCGAATTGCGCCCCCTGGCGGGCAGCGCAGCGGCGTACGCCGCAAGCGTGGGGGAAGATCCAAGCGTGCGGGACCGTTTTCGCGTCGGCGGAGTCGAATTGGGTATGCGAAAGACAATCATCGTCATGAGCGCGGCCGGACTGCTGCTGACGGGCTGCGGCGCCATCGAAACGTTCGATTTCTACTGGCAGGGCGCGGCCGGCCAGTACGACCTCCTGTCGCGTGCGCGACCGATACCGGAAGTCATCGATGGGGCGGGCGATGCCGCGCTTGCCACGCGACTCACTCGCATCCGCGCAATGCGCGTCTTCGCGAGCCGCGAACTGGGCCTGCCCGATAACGCCAGCTACACGCGGTACACCGATCTCGGGCGGCCGTTCGTGCTGTGGAACGTGTTCGCCGCGCCGGCCCTTTCGCTCAAACCGAAGCAATGGTGCTTTCCGGTCGCCGGATGCGTGAACTACCGCGGCTATTTTCGCGAGGAGGAGGCGCGTAGCGAAGCGGGGCGCCTTCGAGCGGAGGGCGAGGATGTCCACGTTTCCGGCGTGCCGGCGTACTCGACGCTCGGCTGGTTCGACGATCCGGTGCTGTCGTCGTTTGTCCGCTGGCCGGAGACCGAGGTGGCGCGCCTCATCTTCCACGAGCTCGCGCATCAATTGCTGTACGTGAAAGACGATTCGGTGTTCAACGAGTCGTTCGCGACCGCAGTCGAGGAGGCGGGCCTCGTGCGTTGGCTTGCGACGCAACGCGATCCCGCGCTCGATGCGCAGGCGGCAAGGAGCCAGCGGCTGCGGGAGGCGTTTCGCGGCATCGTTTTGAACGCCCGGTCGCGACTTGCCGCGCTCTATGCGAGTTCCGCGAGCGACGACGAAAAACGTGCCGCCAAACGTGAAGCGTTCGCGGCGATGAAAATCGACTATGAGCGGGCGAAAGCGGGTGAGCCGGGACTCGCCGGCTACGATCGCTGGTTCGCGCAGAACCCCAACAACGCAAGCCTGGCGGCGATCGCCATCTACACCGACCGCGTGCCGGCGTTTCGCGCATTGCTCGTCGAATCGGGCGACGACTTGCCGCGCTTCTACACGCGCGTGAAGACGCTCGCGGCGCTGCCCAAGCCGGAACGCGACGCGGCGCTGGCGGCGGCCGCGGCGCGTGCGCCCGAAACTGTCGGTCTCACTAGCGTTCGTACGGCGAATTAGCGGGGCGCCGCGACGACACCTTCGGCGATGAAGGCGTCGATCTCGACGTCGCTGTAGCCGGATTCGCCGAGCACGGCGCGCGTGTGCTCACCCAACACCGGTGCCGCGCGCGTTACCGCTGTCGGCGTCGCCGAAAAATGGATCGGACAACCGAGCGCTTTCATCGCGCCGGCTTCGGCATGCGCAACGTCGATGACCATCCCACGCGCAAGCGTCTGCGCATGCGACAGCGCCTCGCCGATCGAATGCACGGGTCCTGCCGGGACGCCCGCCGCATCGAACGCCGTGATCCACGCGTCGCGCGTTCGCGTCAGTAGAGCCGGACTCATCAGAGCCACAAGCGAGTCGAGATGTTGCATCCGCGCCGCGTTGGTCGCGAAACGCGGGTCGTCGCGCCATTCCGGATGTCCCAGCACGTCGGTGATCCGCTCCCAGTTCGCCTGGTTGGCGCCGCCGATGTTGATCCAGCCGTCGCGCGTGCGGAATGCCTGGTAGGGCGCGGTCAACAGATGCGCCGATCCGGTCGGACCCGGCGAACGGCCGTCGGCGAAATAGCTCGCGGCATGCCAGTACGTTTGCTGGAGCGCGGCCTCCATAAGCGACGTGTCGACAATTTGCCCGCGGCCCGTCTTCTGCTTGTGCGCGTACGCGGCGAGGATGCCGATCGCGGCGAGGAGACCTGCGTTGATGTCGGCGACCGGATTGCCGGTCTTCACCGGCGGCCCGCCGGGTTCGCCGGTGACGGACATCAGACCCGCGAAGCCTTGCGCGATCAGATCGAAGCCGCCCTTGTCGGCGTAGGGACCATCGCGGCCGTAGCCCGAGACGGCGCAATAGATGAGTCCAGGGTTCTCCTGTGCCAACACGTCGTAGCCGAGTCCCAGTTTCTCCAGCGTGCCACGGCGAAAATTTTCGGTCAGCACGTCGGCGTTCCGAACGAGTCGCAGCAGAATTTCGCGTCCCCGCGCGACCTTGAGATTGATTGCGATGCCGCGCTTGTTGCGATTCTGGATCAGGAACGGCGCCGAGACGCCGTTGATCCGTGGCTCGCTGTAGCTCCGCGCGTCGTCGCCACCCGGCAGCTTCTCGACCTTGACGACGTCGGCGCCCATGTCGGCCAGCATCATCCCGCACGTCGGGCCCGCCATGATCTGCGCCAGCTCGAGCACACGCATGCCGGCGATCGGCCCGGGATGCGGTGATTGTGCAGGCTGGCTCATCTGCCGACGAACTCCGGTTTCTGTTTGGCCAGAAACGCGCGATAGCCGATGCGAAAGTCTTCGGTATCGAAGCAGTCGAAGCACTCGTCCAACTCGGCATCTGAGAGGGGTCTCGAATCGGCCAGGCGTCGCGCGAATTTCTTGTGCCAGCGCGCGACGAGCGGTGCGCCGTCCGCGATCCGTTGGGCCGCCGCGCAGGCCTCCTGTTCGACATCGTCGTCCGGCACGACGCGCGTGACCAGACGCTTCTCCTTCGCCTCCTGCGCGTCGAAGATGCGCCCTTCGAGCAGGATTTCGAGCGCGACGTCGGCGCCCACGAGGCGCACGAGCGGCGCCATTTCCGGATACGCCATCACGAGGCCGAGATTCTTGATCGGCGCGCCGAAGCGCGACGACGTCCCGCAGATCCGAAGATCGCACAGCGCGGCGATCTCGAGCCCGCCGCCGACACAGATGCCGTGAATCTGCGCGACCAGCGGATGCCGGCAACGGGCGAGGGCGCCGGCCGTCGCGTGCATGACGCGACCGTACTCGATCGCCCGCGCCTTGTTGGCGCGCTCGGTCGCGAATTCGGCGATGTCGTTGCCCGGCGAGAACGCTTTGTCTCCGGCACCGCGGATGATCAAGCAACGCAGACCGTCGTCGTCGGAAAGCGTATCGATCGCTTCACCAAGCGATCGCCACATCGCTTTGGTTAGCGCGTTCAGCTTTTCCGGACGAGCGAGGACAACGGTCGCGATCGTGCCGTCTTGCGTGACCTGAATGGAATCGGGAATGGACATCAGCGATAGAAGAAGTCGACCAGCCCCATACCAGTAACCGGCACGTAAGTCACGAGCAGCAGCACGGCGAGCAGCACGCCGATGAACCAGATGTTGACGCGCGTCACTTCCCAGATCGACACCTTGGCGATCGAGCTCGCCACCATGAGGACGCTCGCCACCGGCGGCGTTTGCTGTCCGATGCCCAGGTTTACGGTGACGATCAGGCCGAAGTGAACCGGGTCGATGCCGACCGCCTTGACGAGCGGCATGACGACCGGCACGACAAGGATGATCGCCGCCGCCGAATGCAGGAACATGCCGAGCAGCAGGAACAGCAGGTTGAGGAGCGCCAGCACGATCCATTTGTTCTGCGTCATCTCCGACACGGCTCGCGCAAGCTGTTGCGGCGCCTGAACTTCGGTCAGATAGGTCCCGAGCAGCGCGCTGGTCGCCACGAGCAGCATGACCACGGCGGTCTGCACGCCGCCATCGAGCACTGCCTTGCGCAACTCACGCAAATCGAGCTTGCGATAAATGACGAGGCCGACGAAGAGTGCGGCCACTACCGCCAATCCCGCGCCTTCGGTGGCGGTGACGACGCCGCCGAATATCCCGCCGAGGATGATGATCGGCAGCAGGAACGCCCACAGGGCTTCGCGTCCGGTGCTTCGCACACGCGCGATCGAAAATG
>CATPAO010000047.1 GCA_955652025.1 Casimicrobiaceae bacterium | reverse complement strand
TGGACAGATAGGGGACACCGGTCCTTTCCACCAGCGCGCGAATGTCCGCATCGGCCCGCGCGTATGCCGCGCCCTTGCCGAGAATGATAAGCGGACGCTTCGCGCTCCTGAGCAGATCGAGCGCGCGCTGCACGGCGTCCGGCGCCGGGATCTGGCGCGGCGCCGGATCGACGACCTCGATCAGCGAATTCCTGCCGGCTTCCGAGTCGATCACCTGGGGAAACAGCTTCGCGGGCAAGTCGAGATAAACGCCGCCCGGGCGGCCCGAGACGGCGGCGCGGATCGCGCGCGCAATGCCGACGCCGATGTCCTCGGCGTGCAGCACGCGAAAGGCGGCTTTCGCGAGCGGCTTGGCGATCGCCAGCTGATCCATCTCCTCGTAGTCCCCCTGCTGCAGGTCGACGACCTCGCGCTCGCTCGAGCCGCTGATCAGGATCATCGGAAAGCAGTTGGTGGTGGCGTTGGCCAACGCCGTCAGGCCATTGAGGAACCCTGGCGCGGACACCGTCAGGCAAACGCCCGGCTTTTGCGTCAGGTAGCCGGCGATGGATGCGGCATAGCCCGCGTTCTGCTCGTGACGGAATGAAATCACGCGCATGCCGGCGGCCTGCAATTTGCGCGTGAGGTCCGTGATCGGAATGCCGGGCAGTCCGAAGATCGTATCGATGCCGTTCAGCTTGAGGGCGTCGATGACGAGGCGAAAGCCGTCGGTTTCAACGAGCTGGGGAGCGGTCTCGACGGCTGCCCCGGCATCGCGCGTCTTGTCCTTCAGCATGTCTTCGGCAGTGGTCCCGCCCTTGGGCGGTGTCTTGGTGGCTTGGTCCAGCATGACGTTCTCCGATGTCCTGACGCGACAGTGAGCGCGGATGAGCTAAGACGACGCCCGCGTGAATCGTGACGGACGGTCTGCTCTCGCGCTAAGTTCCTCGGTCTCGACCGGCGATGCGGCCTACTACTATTATTAGAGTATTTGGCGTAACGTATGTGGTATATCAGACAAAGTCAATAGAGTCCGGCGATCCGATATCCGTCCAGGCTGCGCAGTCGCGATTCTGCGCCTCGCCAAGGTGAGCGCCGAGGCGCCGAAAACGTTGACCCATGGCAAGGCGAGCGGCCCGGACTTTGGACTTTGCCGACGGAGGAAATTCTTGAAGGTCTGTGTATTCGGCGCCGGCGCGATCGGAGGCTACCTGGGAGTCCAGCTTGCGCACGCCGGCATCGACGTCAGCGCCGTAGCGCGCGGCCTGCACTTGCAGGCCATACGCGAGCATGGACTGCGCCTCCAGATCGACGGCGAGGAACGCGTTGCGCGCATCGCGTGCTCCGAGAACGCGGCGGAAATGGGTCCCCAAGACTACGTGATCATCGCATTGAAGGCGCACTCGATAGCCGAGGCGGTCGACGCGATCGTGCCCTTGCTCGGCGACCACACGACGATCGTCACCGCGAGCAACGGCCTTCCTTATTGGTATTTCGATGTCCCCGGCGTTCCGTACCAGGGAACCGCGCTCGAAAGCGTCGATCCGGGAGGCGGGCAACGCGCGCGCTTGAGGCCGGAGCGCGCCGTCGGCTGCGTCGTTTTTCCGGCGACCGAAATCGTCGCGCCCGGCGTGATCCGGCATGAGCACGGCGCCAAGTTTCCGATCGGCGAGCCGACCGGAGAATCGTCGGCGCGAATCCGGACGCTGCACGACATGCTGACCGAAGGCGGATTCGACGCGCCGGTGCGAAGCGACATCCGCGACGAGATCTGGCTCAAGCTCTGGGGCAACTTGTGCTTCAACCCGGTGAGCGCGCTCACGCATGCGACGGTCGACGTCGTTGCCGCCGACCCGGGAACGCGCGGCGTGTGTCTCGCCATGATGCTCGAGATGCAGGCGATCGGCGAACGGCTCGGCCTGCGTTTGCGCGTCGAGGCGGAGCGCAGGATCGCCGGCTTGGCCGCGCTGGGGCCCCACAAAATGTCAATGCTGCAGGATCTCGAGCGCGGACGGTCGATGGAAATCGAACCGCTGGTCGGCGTCATCCAGGAATTGGGTCGCGTCACCGGCGTCCCGACGCCGATCGTCGACACGGTGCTCGCGTTGATCGAGCTCCGCGCGCGCTCGGCGTCGCCGCCCACGCTGAACTGACTCGAAGAACGGCGAGATCTCATGTCCACGATGCTCGATTCACCGCCACGCGTGCCGGTGCTGACACTTGCGCCGATCGCGACCAACGTGAGCCTGCGCGATCAAGCCTACGCGGCGATCAAGCAGGCGATCGTCGACGCCGACATCTACTCGCATCCGGAGGAGCTCCGCCTGGATGAGCGCAAGCTGTCGCAGTCGCTCGGCGTGAGCCGCACGCCGATCCGCGAGGCGATGACGCTGCTCGAGCAGGAAGGGTTTCTGCGCACGGTTCCGCGGCGCGGCATTTTCATCGTTCGCAAGTCGAAAAAGCAGATCATCGAGATTATCGAAATGTGGGCGGCGATCGAAAGCATGGCGGCGCGACTCGCGACGTTGAACGCGTCCGACGAAGACATTGCGAGCTTGCGCACGATGTTCGACGTGTTCCGCAACGAGACGCCGGCCGAGCACATCAACGAGTATTCCGACGCCAATATCGCGTTCCACCAGGCGATCATCGCGCTCTCCGGCTCGCACTTGATGGGCAAGACGATCGACAACCTGTTCATCCACATGCGTGCGATTCGGCGCTTGACGATCTCGCAAAAAGACCGCGCCACGCGCTCGATCGCCGACCACATGCGGATCATCGAGGCGCTGGAAAAGCGCGACACCGAGCTGGCCGAGCGGCTCGTGCGCCAGCACTCGCTCGATTTGGCCGCGCACGTCGAAAAATATTGTGATTTCCTCGACTGACTAGAGCATGGGCGACACTGTTATCGACGTTTCGCGCCTCGCGGGGCGGCGGGGCGTGCGCAACCGCCCGAAGGGCCGCGCCGTCGATCCCGCGGCGCTCACCGAAGTGCGCACGCTCCTGGCCAACGCGCCGCGTCGGCGCGATCTCCTGATCGAGCATCTGCACCGAATTCAGGATGCGCAGGGTTGCCTCAGCGCCGAACACCTGGCCGCGCTGGCGCAGGAAATGAAGCTTGCGCTGACCGAAGTCTACGAGGTCGCGACGTTCTACCATCATTTCGACGTCGTGAAGGAAGGCGAGGCACGTCCGCCCGCGATCACCGTTCGCGTCTGCGAAACGCTGTCGTGTCAGATGGCCGGCGCCGATTCGTTGCGCGCGGACCTCCTGCGGCGCGCCGGTCGCGACGTCCGCGTGATCGGTGCGCCGTGCATCGGTCGGTGCGAGCAAGCGCCGGCCGCGGTGGTCGGACGCAATCCGATCGATCGCGCGACGGTCGCGAAAATCGAATCGGCGCTCTCCGAAAAAGCGGTCGACGCGACGCCCCCGGTCTATCTCGACTATGCGGCGTACCGGAAGAGCGGCGGCTATCGGATGCTCACCGCCTGCGTGAACGGCGAGCGTAGCGTCGACGCGGTGATTGCGGAGCTCGAGAATTCGGCGCTGCGGGGGTTGGGCGGAGCGGGATTCCCGACCGGCCGCAAGTGGAAGATCGTCCGCGCCGAAGCGGCGCCCCGATTGTTGGCGGTCAATATCGACGAGGGCGAGCCGGGGACGTTCAAGGATCGGTACTACCTCGAGCGCGACCCACACCGGTTCCTCGAGGGAACGCTGATCGCCGCATGGGCGGTCGGCATCGACGACGTCTATATCTATCTGCGCGACGAGTACGCCGCCTGCCGCGCCATCCTCGCGCACGAGATCGCAGCTCTCGAAGCGGACCCGCCCACCAAGTTGCCAACGATCCACTTGCGCCGCGGCGCCGGCGCGTACATCTGTGGCGAAGAGTCGGCGATGATCGAATCGATCGAAGGCAAGCGCGGCATGCCACGACTGCGCCCACCGTACGTCGCGCAGGTCGGGTTGTTCGGCCGGCCGACGCTCGAACACAATATGGAAACGCTATATTGGGTGCGCGAGATCCTCGAGCGCGGCGCGCATTGGTTCGCTGTCCAGGGTCGTCACGGCCGCAAGGGCCTGCGCTCGTTCTCGGTGTCGGGACGCGTCGCGAAAGCGGGCGTCCATCTCGCGCCGGCCGGCATCACCGTGCGCGAGCTGATCGACGAATATTGCGGCGGCATGCAGAACGGACACGAGTTCTACGGTTACCTGCCGGGCGGTGCGTCGGGTGGCATCCTGCCGGCGTCGATGGGCGACATTCCGCTCGATTTCGACACGCTGCAGCCGCACGGATGCTTCATCGGATCGGCGGCGGTCATCGTCTTGTCGCAACACGACCGCGCGCGCGACGCTGCGCAGAACCTGATGCGATTTTTCGCCGACGAATCCTGCGGCCAGTGCACGCCCTGCCGCGTCGGCACCGAGAAGGCGGTGGGATTGATGGCGCAGCCGCGCTGGGATGCTCCGCTGTTGGCCGAGCTTTCGCAGGCGATGGCCGACGCGTCGATCTGCGGTTTGGGGCAGGCGGCGCCCAATCCAATCGCCTGCGTCGTCAAATATTTTCCGCACGAACTCGAGACCGAAACATGAGCGCCGCCGGGCCGTCTCAAGGCGCGAATTGCTCCCGCTCCGGGGGCAGCGCAGCGGCGCGAGCCGCAAGCGTGGGGGTCCAATGAACGCCCCACTCGACCGCGGACTCGAGCAGCAGCACGTCGTCTTCCAGCTGAACGGCGGCGAGGTTGCCGCGCTTCCCGGCGAGACGATCCTGGAGGCGGCCGATCGTCACGGCGTCGAGATTCCGCGCCTTTGCTACAAGGCCGGCTACCGTCCAGACGGCAACTGCCGCGCCTGCATGGTCGAGATCAAGGGCGAGCGCGTGCTCGCGCCGTCGTGCTGCCGCAAGCCGAGCGCGGGGATGGAAGTCGCGAGCGACAGCGCGCGCGCCGTGCACGCGCAGAAGATGATCGTCGAGCTGCTCGCCTCCGATGTGCCGGATCGCGTCTACAAACTCGACTCCGAGCTCGATTACTGGAAGCGCAAGCTCGGCCTCTCGAAGCCGCGCTTCCCCGCGCGCGCGCAACCGAAGGCGGACGTTTCGCACCCGGCGATGTCGGTGAATCTCGACGCCTGCATCCAATGCACGCGTTGCGTGCGCGCATGCCGGGAAGAGCAGGTGAACGATGTCATCGGCTACGCGTTTCGCGGCGCGCACTCGGCGATCGTGTTCGATTTCGACGACCCGATGGGCGAATCGACGTGCGTCGCATGCGGCGAATGCGTGCAGGCGTGTCCGACCGGCGCGCTCGCGCCCGCCAACAACGCGTACCTGACGCCGGTCGATCGCAAGGTCGAATCGTTGTGCCCGTACTGCGGCGTCGGCTGCCAGCTTACGTATCACGTGGCGGACAACGCGATCGCCCGCGTCGAGGGCCGCGACGGACCCGCCAATCACGAACGGTTGTGCGTGAAGGGGCGCTTCGGTTTCGACTACGTCAAGCATCCGCATCGCCTCACGAAACCGCTGATCCGCCGCGATGGTGTTCCGAAGACGGCAGATTTCACCGTCGATCCGGCGCAGCCGCTGTCGGTGTTTCGCGAGGCGACGTGGGACGAGGCGCTCGCGCTTGCGGCGGGCACGTTGAAGCAAATACGCGACACGCGCGGACCCGGCGCGCTGGCGGGCTTCGGATCCGCGAAAGGCAGCAACGAAGAGGCGTACCTGTTCCAGAAGCTCGTCCGCACCGGCTTCGGAACGAACAACGTCGACCACTGCACGCGGTTGTGCCACGCGTCGAGCGTCGCCGCGCTGCTCGAGGGTATCGGCTCGGGCGCCGTCTCCAATCCGGTGATGGACGTGCTCGACGCCGAAGTCGTGTTGCTGATCGGCGCGAATCCGGTCGTCAACCATCCGGTGGCGGCGACGTGGATGAAAAACGCCGTGAAGCGCGGCACGAAGCTGATTCTCGCCGATCCGCGGCGCTCCGAGCTTGCGCGGCACGCGGCGCATTATCTGCAATTCAAGCCCGACACCGACGTCGCGCTCTTGAACGCGATGATGCATACGATCGTCGAGGAAGGGTTGACCGCGCCGGAATTCATCGCCGACCGCACGAGCGGCTACGAGGAACTCAAGAACAACGTCGCCGCCTACAGCCCGGAAGCGATGGCACCGGTCTGCGGCGTCCCGGCCGCGACCATTCGCGAAGTCGCGCGCCTCTTCGCCACATCGCGCGCGGCGATGATCCTCTGGGGGATGGGCATATCGCAGCACGTGCACGGGACCGACAACGCGCGCTGCCTGATCGCCCTCACGATGCTGACCGGGCAGGTCGGACGCCCCGGCACCGGATTGCACCCGCTGCGCGGCCAGAACAACGTGCAGGGTGCGTCCGATGTCGGTTTGATCCCCATGATGTATCCCGACTATCGCCGCGTCGACGACGACGCCGTGCGCGAGACGTTCGAGGCGCTGTGGGGGACCGTGCTCGACAAAAAGCCCGGACTGACCGTCGTCGAGATCATGGACGCCGTGCATCGCGGCGAGATTCGTGGCATGTACATCATGGGCGAGAATCCGGCGATGTCGGACCCCGATGTCGGGCACGCCCGGCAGGCGCTCTCCGAGCTCGAGATGCTGGTCGTGCAGGATCTCTTCCTGACCGAGACCGCCTATCTCGCCGACGTAATCCTCCCGGCGTCCGCGTTTCCGGAGAAGACCGGCACGTTCACCAACACCGACCGCGCGGTGCAGCTCGGGCGGCAGGCACTCGATCCGCCGGGCGAGGCGCGCCAAGACCTCGCGATCATCGTCGATATGGCGAAGCGCCTCGGCCTCGATTGGAACTACCCGCATCCGCGCGACGTGTTCGAGGAAATGCGCCAGGCGATGCCGTCGATCGCGGGCATCACGTGGGAGCGACTCGAGCGCGAGAGCGCGGTGACGTATCCATGCGAAAAGGAAGGCGATCCCGGCGAGCGCGTCGTGTTCACCGAAGACTTTCCGACCGAGAGCGGCCGCGCCAGGCTCGTGCCGGCGAAGATCATTCCCGCGGCCGAGCAGCCCGACCAGCGCTACCCGTTCATCCTCATCACCGGCCGCCAGCTCGAGCATTGGCACACCGGCAGCATGACGCGGCGCACTGAGGTCTTGGACGCGATCGAGCCCGGGCCCGTGGCATCGCTCAATTCGGCCGACTTGGCGGCGCTGGGGGTCGTCCCCGGCGGCGCGATCACCGTTGCGTCACGCCGCGGCAGCGTGTCGTTGTACGCGCGCGCCGACGATGGAACGCCGCGCGGCGCGGTGTTCATTCCGTTCTGTTTCTATGAGGCGGCGGCGAATCTCCTCACCAATCCGGCGCTGGACCCGTTCGGCAAGATTCCGGAGTTCAAGTATTGCGCGGTGAGCGTCGCCCTAGGAGGCGACGTGCGCGAGCGGCAAGGCTACGGCGCCACGGGCACCGTCGTCGTCGAGTGACGCGGCACCCAGGGAAAGGAGTCCGCCTATGATTTAATCGTTTCAATCTTGCGCAGCGATCTCGATGCTATGCGAGGACGCCGACGATCAGCAGGCGCGATTGCTCGCCGCGGGATTGGCCGCCGGCGTACCGGCGCCGCACGGCAAGCTGCCGCCGCACGAAGACCCGCCGCACTGTCACAAGAACTGACCTGCGCCCGGCGGTCGCACGTACGGCGGAGCCGCGATGCCCCGCCGTTTTTTCTTGTCGTTGCCGTCGCGGGATCCGACGACGGCCGATCAAGCCTTTGCGACGAGTTTCTCGATCACGCGCCATTCGTCCGCCGTCACGGGTGTGATCGACAGGCGATTGCCGCGGCGCAGCGTGACCATGTCCTCGAGCCCCGGCGTCGCGTGCAATTCGGCGAGCGGTACGAGGCGCGTCTTGCGGACGAGCTTGACGTCGACGTGCAGCCAGCGCGGCGCGGCGCGCGTCGACTTGGCGTCGTAGTAGGGACTCTTGGGATCGAACTGCGTCGTGTCCGGATAGGCGAGCCGCGACACTTCGACGACTCCCGCGACGCCCGGTTCCGGGCAACTCGAATGATAGAAAAGCGCGCGGTCGCCGAGCCGCATGTCGTCACGCATGTAGTTGCGTGCCTGGTAGTTGCGCACGCCGAACCAAGGCGTCGACTGCCGCGTCGCACGGACGAGGTCGTCGATCGAGAACTCGTCCGGCTCGGATTTCATCAACCAGTAGCGCATGGAGGCAAGAGGGCGTCGAAGCGCCGATCCGCGTGATAGAACAGGCGCCATGCAAGCGCCTTCGGAAAAGGGTCCCCCGCCTGTGCCGTGCGGACCGTCATCCTGAACCTGGGTTCAAGAATGGTCGCCTGCCGGAACCTTCAGGCGCTTCCACGTAGGAACGCACACCGGTTCGCAGTGGCGCGGCAACCTCGCTCTGCGAGCTATGGTTCAAAGAGTAATAGCCCGCTCGAACACCGCAGGGGATAGAAGCTTAAAAGAGATTTTCCTGACCGGCCAGCGTCTGCTCGATGGCCGCTTGCATCGCCTGGATTCTACGCCGCGCGGCATCGCCGTCAATCGCGCTTTCCATCGGGTCGGCACCGGGCGCGCGCGTCCTACGCCGCTCGCGCAATAGATCGTGCGCGATGTTGAGCGCCGCCATCACGGCGATGCGGTCGATGCCCGCAATTTTGCCGCGGTCACGAATCTCGCGCATCTGCCGGTCGAGATATTTCACGGCTTCGGCCAGCTCGGCGCGCTCGCCCTCCTTGCACGCCACCTTGAACTCGCGGCCAAGGATCGTGACATCCTGCGTCAAATTCGACGATCCGCCGGCACTATTTGTCTTCGCGCTCACTCGGCGCTTATTCGGCGGGAATGCGCGCGAGCAACGCGTCGAGGCGCGCGGTCGCCTGTTGCACGCGGACCGCCAGTTCGCGGTTGCGCCGCTGCGCCTCGGAGAGCTCGTCCCGCAGCGACTCGTTGGCGGCGCGCAACGCTCGGGTATGCGCAAGCAGCGTGGCGAGCCGCTGCTCGAGCGAAGTAAGTTCGTTGTCCATGAAATACGTTGTGGATGGGCGACTATATGCGGCGCATACGCGGCACGTCAATGGCGCGTCCGACCGCTTATCCGGCGCCTTCGCTAAGGAACCTGGCCAGTCGCCAGCGGCTCGTAGCGCACGGCCGCCACCTCGAGCTCTTCCTGCCCGCCTGGCGTGCGCAACGTCACTGTTTCGCCCTCGCGTGCCTTCAAGAGCGCGTGCGCCATCGGCGAAACCCAGCTGATGTAGCCGCGCGCCGTGTCGATCTCGTCGACGCCCACGATACTGACGGTGCGTGTTTCGCCCGCCGCGTTGCGCACGCTGACCGTCGCGCCGAAGAACACCTGGTCGTCGCCGTCGTCGTCGCGCCGCGTCATCGGATCGACGACTTCGGCGTTGTCGAGCCGGCGGATCAGAAAGCGAATGCGGCGATCGATTTCGCGCAAGCGCTTCTTGCCGTAGATGTAATCGCCGTTTTCGGACCGATCACCGTTTCCCGCCGCCCACGCGACAGTCGCGACGAGGTCCGGACGTTCGTGCGTCACCAGGCGATCGAGCTCGTCCTTCAACCGCGTGAAGCCGCCGGGCGTCATATAGTTGCGCGCACCCGCAGGGAGCGGCGAGGCGTCCTCGGGCGCGTCGTCGTCCTCGACCGTCGTTTCTTCCTGGCTGAATGCCTTGCTCACGGGAGTCCTCGCCGCGGCGTGATACGCGCGTCGGCAACACGATTATAGGCCTTCGCCCCGTGGCGCCGATTCGGCCGTTTTGTCGCGGCCGGCGGCGTCTCGTCGCGCCGCGCGGCCCACCGGTCCACGACGCGGCGGCGCGAGGGTTGCGCCTGCTATAATTCTCGACCTTTCAATAACTTGCTGGCGCATGTGACTCGCAGGCTCTACATCCGAACGTTTGGCTGCCAGATGAACGAGTACGACTCGGATCGCATCGCCGACGTGCTCGCCGCCGAAGACGGACTGACACTCACCGACCGCCCCGAAAACGCCGACGTCATCGTGTTCAACACATGCTCGGTGCGCGAGAAGGCACAGGAGCGCGTCTTTCACGATCTCGGCCGCGTGCGCGCGCTGAAGGTGGCGCGGCCCGATCTCGTCATCGGCGTCGGCGGCTGCGTCGCCTCGCAGGAAGGCGCGGGCATCGTCAAGCGCGCACCTTACGTCGACGTCGTGTTCGGTCCGCAGACGCTCCACCGGTTGCCGCAGATGATCCGCGACCGCCGGACGACCGGTGTGCCGCAGGTCGATGTCAGCTTTCCCGAGATCGAGAAATTCGACCATCTGCCGCCGCCCCGCGTCGAGGGGGCGACAGCGTTCGTCTCGATCATGGAGGGATGCAGCAAGTACTGTTCGTTTTGCGTTGTGCCGTATACGCGCGGCGAGGAATTCTCGCGGCCGCTCGACGACGTGCTGACCGAAATCGCCGACCTCGCGCTCCAGGGCGTGCGCGAAGTGACGCTGCTCGGCCAGAACGTGAACGCGTATCGCAGCGGGGATGGGGAAATCGCTGATCTCGCCGCGCTGATCGACCATATCGCGCTGATGCCCGGCATCGAGCGCATCCGCTTCACGACATCGCACCCGAAGGAAATGACCCCGCGGCTGATCGGCGCGTTTGCGCGCGTCGATAAGCTGGTCTCGCAACTGCACTTGCCGGTACAGTCCGGATCGGATCGGGTGCTCGCCGCGATGAAGCGCGGCTACACGACGCTCGAGTACCGGTCGATCGTCCGGCGCCTGCGCGCTGCCCGGCCGGGGTTGTCGCTGTCGTCGGACTTCATCGTCGGCTTTCCCGGTGAGACCGACGCGGATTTCAACGCGACGCTGAAACTGGTCGAAGACGTCCGCTTCGACGGCGCGTTCAGCTTTCTCTACAGTCCCCGCCCCGGCACGCCGGCCGCGGAAATGCCAGACCCGGTCCCCCGCGAAGTCGCGCAAGCGAGGCTCGCCCGGCTGCAATCGCTACTGGAGGCGGAGTATCGGCGCCACAGCGATGCGATGGTCGGTACGCGGCAGCGCGTATTGGTCACCGGCCGCGCCGTTCGGCACGATGGCGAATGGCAGGCGCGCACCGACAACAACCGGGTCGTGAATTTCGAAGGTAACGCCGCTTTGCTCGATACCTTCATCGATGTCGCCATCACCGCAGCGGAACCGCATTCGCTGCGCGGCGAACTTCTGAACAACTAAAGGTACAAAGCCACTTCCGCCGCGCGCGACCCGCCACTCGCGCGCCGTTCCTGGAGAGTTTCGCATGCAGCACGTATCTGTCTTCCGTTTCACGACCGCCCTTGCCGTCGCAATCGCGCTTACGCTTGCCGGTTGCGCGACCACGCCGCCGTCGGACACGGCCGCGATCGCC
>CATPAO010000046.1 GCA_955652025.1 Casimicrobiaceae bacterium | reverse complement strand
GCCTTCTGGCAACCGCCGCATCGCGTTACCTGTCCGCTACCGAGCTCGGATTGCTGGCGTTGCTGGAGCCGATTCTCGGGCCGGTCTGGGTGTGGGTGCTGATGAACGAGAATCCGGGCCCGACGACGCTCGCCGGCGGCGCCATCGTTTTGTCGGCGGTGCTGGCGAACGAGGCGTTCGCGGCCTGGCGCGGCCGAGTCGCCCGTTCGGCATAGCCCGGGCACCGAGGTGGTTGCCGCGCTCTCCGTGCGCTATGATGCCCGCCATTCGTCTGCGCGCATCGCCATGAAACAAACCTTTCTCGACTTCGAGCAACCGATCGCCGAGCTGCAGCAGAAGATCGACGAGTTGCGCTACGTTCACGAGGACTCCGCGGTCGACATTTCCGACGAGATCGCGCGTCTGGTCAAAAAGAGCCAGCAGCTCACCAAGGAGATCTACGGCAAGCTCACCTCGTGGCAGATCGCGCAGGTCGCGCGACATCCGCAGCGGCCGTACACGTTCGACTACATCAGCAGCCTGTTCGCCGATTTCCGCGAGCTGCACGGCGATCGCAGCTACGCCGACGATCCCGCGATCGTCGGCGGGCTCGCGCGCTTCAACGGCAAGCCGTGCATGGTGATCGGCCATCAAAAAGGCCGCGACACGAAGGAAAAAATCTATCGCAATTTCGGCATGCCGCGGCCCGAGGGCTATCGCAAGGCGCTGCGGCTGATGAAGCTCGCCGAAAAATTCGCGCTGCCGTTGTTCACCTTCGTCGACACGCCGGGCGCGTATCCGGGTATCGGCGCCGAGGAACGCGGGCAGTCGGAAGCGATCGGCCGCAACCTGTACGAAATGGCGGGGCTCCGCACCCCGATTGTCGTCTCGGTCATCGGCGAGGGTGGCTCGGGCGGCGCATTGGCGATCGCCGTCGGCGACGTGACGCTGATGTTGCAGTACTCGACCTATTCGGTGATCTCGCCCGAGGGTTGCGCGTCGATCCTCTGGAAATCGGCCGAGCACGCGCCCGAGGCAGCGGAAACGCTCGGCATCACCGCCGCGCGCCTCAAGCAATTAGGACTGATCGACAAGGTCGTTAACGAGCCCGCCGGCGGCGCGCACCGCGATCATGCGGCGATGATGGTCACGCTCAAGAAGGCGCTCGTCGACGCGCTACGCAACCTGCAGGAGCAGCCGCTCGAGACGTTGCTCGAGGCGCGCGAGGACAAGATCCTGAACTATGGAAAGTTCAAGGAGATGGTCCCCAGTTAGTGCGGTCCCGGCGGACGATGGCGCCACGGCAAATGAGGCGCCCGCCGGCGATATCGCAACGTTGCCGGCGGCCGTAAGCGCGGCGCTGGCGCAGCACGCAACGGACGGTGCTCACATTGCGATTGCGCTTTCGGGCGGCCGCGACTCGGTGGCGCTGTTCGACGCGGTGGTCAATCTCGCCCCGACGCGCAACCTCGCCGTCACCGCGATCCACATTCATCACGGCCTGTCGCCGCACGCCGACGCGTGGGCGCGCTTTTGCGCCGAACTTTGCGCCGCGCGCACCGTTCCTTTGATCGAACGCCGGGTCGACGTCGCGCGGGGGCCACGCAAGAGCGTCGAGGCCGAAGCGCGCCGGTCGCGTTATGCGGCGCTCTCCGCCGCCGCGATCTCGGCGGGCGTCCACGCGGTCCTGCTCGCACATCATCAGGACGATCAGGCGGAAACCGTGCTGCTGCAACTGTTGCGCGGCGCCGGTCCGCACGGACTGGCGGCCATGCCGAGCGCCCGGACCGACGCGACCGGCATGGTTTGGCTGCGGCCGCTGCTCGACGTGCCGCGCGTCTTCATCGACGCCTACATTCGCGCGCGCGGTCTGCCGTTCGTCGACGACGAAAGCAACGCCGATACGCGCTACGCGCGCAACGCGCTGCGCGAGCGCGTCGTGCCGACGCTTGCGGGCATTGCATCCGGCTATCCGGCGACCGTCGCCCGCGCGGCTCGACTCGAGGCCGAGGCGGCGGCGCTGATCGACGACCTCGCGGCGATCGACGCGAAGAATGCCTGCGACGGCGCCACGCTGTCGCGCGATGCGTTATGCGCGCTACCTCCGCATCGCGGGCGAAACTTGCTGCGGTGGTTCCTGCGTCAGCGCGGCCTGCCCCCACCGGCCGCCCGTCGGCTCGACGCGATGTACGCGCAATTGACGGACGCTCGCGTCGACGCCCGCACCTGCCTTCCGCACGGCGGATACGAGATCGGAATGCATCACGCGCGCATCGTCGTCCATCGTTCACCGCCGCCGCCATTCGAGCTTCGCTGGAACGGCGAGACAACGCTCTTGCTGCCCCACGGCTCACTGGAATTCGTGCCGGTGCGCGGTCGCGGCATCGCGGTCACGCGCCTCGCGGCCGCCGAGGTGATCGTCCGTTCGCGTCGCGGCGGCGAGCGGATCCAACTCGGTGCCGACCGGCCGGCCCGCGCGGTCAAGTCACTGCTGCGCGAAGCCGGCATTCCCGAATGGACGCGTCGCGGGCTCCCGCTTGTGTGGTGCGGCGATACGCTGGCGGCGATTCCCGGCATCGGTGTCGATAACCGGTTCGCCGCAGCGGAGAGCGTGGAGGGTATCGACCCGGTGTGGACCGAGCGCTGATGTGCTACCGAACACGCATCGCTCCGCGCCGGAATCCCGGCAGTTGTTGTACCGAGGGCGCACCTGACATAGCATTGCTGCCGTAAGTCGCCTCGCCACATAGAATTACGCGGACTTAAGCAACGAGGCCGCAGCACAAGAAGGCGGCGACGAGCGTCCGCGCTCCGAGCGCCTCGTCGAGGGCGCCGTCGTTATTACTGGAGGAATCATGAAGGTTCGTTCGTTACTCGCGATACTTTGCGCCGCTTGCGTCGCGTCGGCGCCGACGCTCGCGCAGCAGCCCATCGCCATCAAGTTCAGCCACGTCGTCGCGCTCGACACCCCGAAAGGCAAGGCTGCCGAGTATTTCAAGAAGCTTGTCGAGGAGCGGCTCAAAGGCCGTGTCAAGGTCGAGGTCTATCCGAACAGCACGCTGTTCAAGGACGGCGAGGAGATGGAGGCGCTGCAGCTGGGCTCGGTGCAGATGCTGGCGCCGTCGGTGGCCAAGTTCGGCCCGCTAGGCGTGCGCGAGTTCGAGGTGTTCGATCTGCCTTACATCTTCGAAAATCGTGACGACCTGCACAAGGTCACGGGCGGCCCGGTCGGCACCGCGCTGTTCAAGAAGCTCGAGAGCAAGGGGCTCACCGGCCTCGCGTTCTGGGACAACGGCTTCAAGGACATGAGCGCGAACAAGCCGCTCCGGACACCCGCCGATTACAAGGGCCTCAAGATGCGAATCCAGTCGTCGAAGGTCCTGGGCGACCAGATGAAAGCGCTGGGCGCGATTCCGCAGGTGATGGCATTTTCCGAGGTGTACCAAGCGTTGCAGACGGGAGTCGTCGATGGCACCGAGAACCCGCCGTCCAATTTCTACACCCAGAAGATGAACGAGGTTCAGAAATACCTCACGCTGACCGACCACGGCGTGATCGAGTACGCGGTGATCGTCAACAAGAAGTTCTGGGACGGGCTGCCGGCCGACATTCGCACGACGCTCGAGGGCGCGATGAAAGACGCGACGAAATTCGCGAACGACATCGCGCAGAAGGAGAACGACGACGCGCTCGAGGCCGTGCGCAAGACCGGCAAGACGGAGATCATCACGCTGACGCCGGAGCAGAAGAGCGCGATGAAGAAGGCGCTCCTCGCAGTGCACAAGGACAACGAGTCGCGCGTGGGCAAGGACACGATCGCCGAGGTGTACAAGGAGATCGGGTACAAGCCGTAAGCGGCGATCGGCGCTGACGCGGGGCGGGCCCGCGTATCCGCGCGCCGGTGGCATCGTCGCATCTTGCCCGCCCTGTGGGGCAAAAGAGGAAGATGCTGAAACTGCTCGACCATCTCGAAGAGTGGCTGATCTCTACGTTGATGGTGGCCGCGACGTTGCTCATCTTCGTCGCGGTGATCCACCGCTACGCGGCGGGCACGCCGATCCCCGGCGTGCAGGATGCGCTGCTCAAGATCGACCTGTCATGGGCGCAGGAGCTTTGCATCTACATGTTCGTGTGGATGGCCAAGTTCGGCGCGGCGTACGGCGTGCGCACCGGAATCCACGTCGGCGTCGACGTGCTGATCAATCAACTGCCTCCGCGGTGGCAGAAGGCGTACGTCCTGTTCGGCCTTCTCGCCGGCGCCTGCTTCACGGCGATCGTCGGTACCTTCGGCGCGATCTTCACCTGGGACATGGCGCACACGGACCAGACGTCGCCCGATCTCGAGCTGCCGAAATGGATTGTCTACCTCTGCATTCCCCTCGGCTCGTACCTGATGTGCTTCCGCTTCCTCCAAGTGGCCGTGGCGTTCGTGCGGACGGGTGAACTGCCGAAGCACGACGTCGCGCACGTCGAGGGCGTCGACGAATCGGCAAGGGCCGCACTCCGCCCGTCGGAAGGCGTGGCCGGGGCGCGCCTATGAGTCCGCTACTGCGCTTCTTCGCCCTGCTGCCGGTGTTTCTGCTGCTTCCGCTGGCGTTGGGCGTCCTGGGGTTTGCTCTGCCGAGCGCGCTCGTGCTGTTCTGCGTGCTCATAGCGCTGATGCTGACCGGCACGCCGATCTCGATCGCGCTCGGCCTGACGGTACTGACCTTCGTCTTCACGATGACGAATGTGCCGATCCAGTCGGTCGCGCTGAAGCTGTTCACCGGCATCGAGCGGTTCGAGATCATGGCCGTACCGTTCTTCATTCTGGCCGGCAACTTCCTCACCCATGGCGGCGTCGCGCGAAAGATGATCGATTTCGCGATGTCGATGATCGGGCACTTTCACGGCGGGCTGGCACTCGCCGGCATCCTCGCCTGCGCGATGTTCGCGCTCGTGTGCGGTTCAAGCGTGGCCACCGTGGTCGCGATCGGCTCGATCGTGCTCCCAGAGATGGTCGAGCGCGGCTACCCGATGCGCTTCGGCGCCGGCGTCATCACCGTCGCCGGCTCGCTCGGGATTCTGATGCTGCCGTCGATCCCGAAGGTGATCTACGCCATCGCGACCAACACTTCGATCGGGGCGCTTTTCGTCGCCGGCCTTCTGCCGGGCATTATGCTCACGACGATGCTGTGCGTGGTCACGTGGTACATCGCCCGACGCAACAACTACGCGCGCATGCCGAAGGCGAGCTGGGGCGCGCGCTGGCGGGCGTTTCGCGAAAGCGTGTGGGGGCTGATGCTCGTCGTAATCATCATCGGCGGCATCTACTCCGGCATCTTCACGGCCACCGAGGCCGCCGCGGTCAGCGCCGTCTACGCGTTCTTCGTGTCGGTGTACGTTTACAAGGCGATGCCGCTCAGACAGCTTCGGAAGGTCCTGCTCACCTCCGCGAACATGAGTGCGATGCTGCTCTACATCATCACCAATGCCGCGCTGTTCTCGTTCATCCTGACCAACGAGAACATCCCGCACGCGCTGGCAGACTGGATCCTGGGGAAGGATCTCGGCGTGGTCGGGTTCCTGCTCCTCGCGAACATCCTGCTGCTGATCGCCGGGAATTTCATGGAGCCGTCGTCGATCATCCTGATCATGGCGCCGATCCTCTATCCGGCGGCCATCGCCATCGGGATCCATCCTGTCCACCTCGGCATCCTCATCGACGTCAACATGGAAGTCGGGCTGTGCCACCCCCCGGTGGGGCTCAACCTGTACGTCGCCTCCGGCATATCGCGTCTCGGCATCACCGAATTGACCAAGGCGGTCATGCCCTGGCTGATCACGATGTTGGTGTTCCTCGTGATCGTCACCTATTGGCCGTGGCTCACGCTGGTGGTGCCAAGAGCGATGGGGATGATCCCTTAACGCGCGTTCCGCGGGTCGCGGGTCGCCGAAAGCCCGGATCGCGCCGGGCTGCTTCCAAGCCCCCCACCCTTGCGACCGCCTTGAGCCGGCCCCGCGTGGACAGGGTCAGGCCGCAACCTGACCCCGCATCGCGGTCGGTCAAAGCGAGCCCGGGAGGCCGGGTTCCGGTCGAGCGTCACATGTTATAATTCTGAATTTACTCGCTTTTGTTTGATTTTTTGCCTGGAGGAGCCGCATAGCATGGCCGTGGAGCGCACCCTTTCCATCATCAAGCCGGATGCCGTCGCCAAAAACGTCATCGGTGAGATCTACGCGCGCTTCGAGCAATCGGGCCTCAAGATCGTCGCCGCGCAGATGATGCGACTGTCGCGCCCCGAGGCGGAAGGCTTCTACGCCGTGCATCGTGAGCGGCCGTTTTTCAAGGATTTGGTCGACTTCATGACCACCGGCCCGGTCATGGTGCAGGTGCTCGAGGGCGAAAGCGCGATCGTCCGGAACCGCGAGCTGATGGGCGCCACGGATCCCAAACAGGCCGCGCCGGGCACGATTCGCGCCGATTTCGCGCAGTCGATCGACGCCAACGCCGTTCACGGCTCGGACGGCCCCGACACGGCGCAAACCGAGATCGCTTATTTTTTTCCGGCCAGCGCAATATTGAGCCGCTAGCCCCGACACCGGACGCCGCGGTCCGCGATTGGCTATGACGAACCTGCTCGACCTCGACCCGGAAG
>CATPAO010000045.1 GCA_955652025.1 Casimicrobiaceae bacterium | reverse complement strand
CGGACGCGGTGGGCGGATCACCAAGGGCGACGTGATCGGCGCGATCGAGCGCAAGGCGGCAGCGGCGCCCGCGGCCGCACCGACGCCCGCTGCCGCACCGACGCCCGCGGCTCCCGCGGCAAAACCGGCGGCGCCGCCGCCGATCGCGTTGCGCGCGTCGCTCGGGTCGCGTCCCGAGCAGCGCGTCCCGATGTCCCGGCTTCGTCTGCGTGTCGCCGAGCGGCTCGTCCAATCGCAATCGACCGCGGCGATACTGACGACATTCAACGAAGTCAACATGCAGCCGGTGATCGATCTTCGCAACCGGTACAAGGAGCGTTTCGAAAAGGAGCACGGTGTCAAGCTCGGCTTCATGGGCTTTTTCGTGAAGGCGGCCGTGCATGCGCTGAAGAAATTTCCCGCGCTCAACGCGTCGATCGACGGCAGCGATATCGTGTACCACGGCTATTTCGACGTCGGCATCGCCGTGGGCAGTCCGCGCGGGTTGGTCGTACCGATCCTGCGCGACGCCGATCAGATGTCGATCGCCGACATCGAAAAGCAAATCGCCGATTACGGCAAGCGGGCGAACGACGGCAAGCTGACGGTCGAGGAATTGACGGGCGGCACCTATACGATCAGCAACGGCGGCGTGTTCGGCTCGATGCTGTCGACGCCGATCATCAATCCGCCGCAATCGGCGATTCTCGGCGTGCATGCCACGCGCGAGCGCGCGGTCGTCGAAAACGGTCAGGTCGTCGTGCGGCCGATCAACTATCTCGCGCAGTCGTACGACCACCGGATCATCGACGGCCGCGAAGCGGTGCTGTCGCTCGTCGCGATCAAGGAAGCGCTCGAAGATCCCGCACGGCTTTTGCTCGATCTCTAATGGCTGAAAAGTTCGATGTTGTCGTCATCGGCGGTGGGCCCGGTGGCTACGTCGCCGCGATTCGCGCCGCGCAGCTCGGCTTTAAGACCGCATGCATCGACGACTGGTCGCGCGCGGACGGCAAGCCGGCGCCCGGAGGCACCTGCACGAATGTCGGCTGTATCCCATCCAAGGCGCTGCTGCAATCGTCGGAAAACTACGAGCACGCCGGGCATTCATTCGCCGATCACGGTATCGACGTCAAGGGATTGTCGATCGACGTGGCGCGGATGCTGGCGCGCAAGGAGAAGGTCGTCGCCCAGAACAACGACGGCATTCTGTACCTGTTCAAGAAAAACAAGATCACGTTTTTCCACGGCCGCGGCGCGCTCACAGGCAAGGACGGCGATGCCTGGAAGATCGATGTCGACGGCACCGGCGCGGCGGCAATCATCGCGACGCACGTGATCGTCGCCACCGGCTCGAAGCCCCGCGCGTTGCTGGGCGTCTCGTTCGACAACGATCGCGTGCTCGACAACGAAGGCGCGTTGGCGATTCCGGACGTCCCGAAGAAGCTCGGCGTCGTCGGCGCCGGCGTCATCGGCGTCGAGATGGGCAGCGTCTGGCGCCGGCTCGGTGCCGAAGTGACGATACTGGAGGCGCTCCCGGCGTTTCTGGGCGCCGCCGACGAAGCGATCGCGAAGGAAGCGCTGAAGGCGTTCAAGAAGCAGGGCCTCGCGATCGAGACCGGCGTCAAGATCACGAAAGTGACGGCGGGGAAACAGGGTGTCGACGTCGCCTATGACGACGCATCCGGCGCCGCGCGCAACGCCACGTTCGATCGCTTGATCGTCTCGATCGGCCGCGTGCCGCATACCGCGGGACTCGGCGCGGACACGGTCGGCTTGACGCTCGACGCGCGCGGCTTCGTCGATGTCGATCCGCAATGCCGGACCAACTTGCCGAACGTCTGGGCGATCGGCGACGTCGTGCGCGGACCGATGCTCGCGCACAAGGCGGAGGATGAGGGTGTCGCCGTCGCGGAGCGGATCGCCGGCCAGCATGGACACGTCGACTTCAACACGATTCCATGGGTGATCTACACGGCGCCCGAAATCGCGTGGGTCGGCCAGAACGAGCGCGAGCTCAAGGCGGCGGGCATCGCTTATCGCGCCGGGTCGTTTCCGTTCTCGGCCAACGGCCGTGCGCGCGCAATGGGCGAAACGACGGGATTCGTGAAGATGCTGGCCGACGCGGCGACCGATCGCATCCTCGGCGTGCATATCATCGGGCCGTTCGCCGCGGAGCTGATCGCCGAGGCGGTCGTCGCGATGGAATTCGGCGCGTCGAGCGAGGACTTGGCGCGCATCTGCCACGCGCATCCGTCGCTGTCCGAAGCGACGCGCGAAGCGGCGCTCGCCGTCGACAAGCGAACGCTGAATTTGTGACCGGGGCCGATTATCCCGGCCAGATCGCGCGCCGCCGCGGCGCGCTCATCGAATATCTGGAGCCGCTGCTCGACAAGCGCGGCGCGACGCTCGACACCGCGCAAATCGATGCGCTGGATCGCCTGCAGCGCCTCGCCGACGAACTGGCGACTTTTCGCGCCGCGCGCCGATCGACGCTAAAGCGTTTGTTCGCGCCCCCCGATGTGCCGCGCGGTGTGTACCTGTGGGGCGGCGTCGGTCGTGGCAAGAGCCTGCTGATGGACGGGTTCTACGCGACTACGACGATACGGCGGAAGACGCGCGTCCATTTTCACGCGTTCATGCGCGACGTCCACGCCGAGCTCGCGACGCTCAAACACGAGGCGGACCCGCTCGCCACGGTCGCGGCCCGCATCGCCGCCCGCTGGCGACTGTTGTGCTTCGACGAGTTTCACGTCTCCGACATCGCCGACGCCATGATTCTGGGTCGCTTGCTCACCGGCCTCTTCACCGCCGGCGTCGTGTTCGTCATGACGTCGAACTACCGGCCGGACACGCTGTGGCCGCATGGCTTGCAGCGCGAGCGGTTCCTGCCGACGATCGCCCTCATCGAACAATGGGTCGACGTGGTCGAGGTCGACGCCGGCGTCGACTATCGATTGCGCGCGCTCGAGCAGCTCCCGGCCTTTCACGTTCCGGCGGGTCCGGTCGCTGACGCGGCGCTGGCCCGCGCTTTCGAGGCGATGAAAAGCGGTCCGGACGAAGATCCGCACCTCACGATCGAGGGCCGGCCGCTGGTGGCGCGGAGGTGCGCGGGCAGCGTCGCCTGGTTCGACTTCGCGACGCTGTGCGACGGGCCGCGGTCGCAGCGCGATTATCTCGAGATCGCCTGCCGCTATGCCGTTGTCGTGGTGTCGGGCATCCCGCAGATGGGGCGGGACGCCGGTGACCAGGCCCGGCGCTTCACCTGGCTGGTCGACATCCTGTACGATCATCGCGTCAAGCTGCTGGCGTCGGCGGCGGCGCCGGCGGAAGAGCTCTACCGGGAGGGGCCCAATGCGCAGGAATTTCCTCGCACCGTGAGCCGGTTGGTCGAAATGCGCACGCGCGAATACATGGTGCAACCCCACGCCATGGACCAGAACAATTCAAGGGCGGCGGCGGCGTACGCCTGAACCCGAACGCACCATCCACCGCAACGGCACGTTACCGCTTCGAGGAGACACCCGTGCAGACATTCAGGGCCTACCGCACGTTCGAGCAGGATACCATCGTACAAAGCCGCTTCGTCGACATGACCGAGGACGAGCTCGATCCCGGCGATGTCGTCATCCGCACCAAATATTCGACGATCAACTACAAGGATGCGCTGTCGTACAACGGCAGCGGGCGGATCATGCGCAAATATCCGACCGTCGCCGGCATCGACATGGCCGGAACGGTCGAGCGCTCGGCCGACAGCCGCTGGAAGCGCGGCGACAAGGTGATCGTCACCGGCTATGACGTCGGCGTGGCGCACGACGGCGGCTACGCGGAGCTGGCGCGGGTTCCCGCCGATTGGGTCGTCCGCCGGCCGGAGAGCATGACTGCGTTCGACGCGATGACGATCGGCACCGCGGGCTTTACCGCGGCGCTGGCGATCCATCTGATGGAGCGCAATGGCTTGAAGCCGGAAAACGGCCGCGTCGCCGTGACCGGCGCGACCGGCGGCGTGGGCTCGGTCGCGATCGAGATCCTGGCGAAGAACGGCTACCACGTCGTCGCGATCACGGGCAAGCCCAAAGAGGCCGAGTACCTGAAAAGCATCGGCGCCAAGGAAGTG
>CATPAO010000044.1 GCA_955652025.1 Casimicrobiaceae bacterium | reverse complement strand
TGCGAGGAATACAAGGTGAATCCGGTGCTGGTGCGGGCGCTCGACCGCATCTTCATCCTGCATGCCGACCACGAGCAGAACGCGTCGACGTCGACGGTCCGGCTGTGCGCGTCGTCCGGCACCAATCCGTTCGCCGCGATCGCGGCGGGCGTCGCGTGCCTGTGGGGGCCCGCGCACGGCGGAGCGAACGAAGCCGCGCTCAACATGCTGTACGACATCCAGGCGCAGGGCGGCATGGCGAAAATCGGCGATTTCATTGCCAAGGTGAAGGACAAGAACTCGAACATCCGGCTGATGGGCTTCGGCCACCGCGTGTACAAGAACTACGACCCGCGCGCCAAGCTGATGCGCGAAACCTGCCATGAGGTGTTGGACGAGCTTGGCTTGGGCGACGATCCGTTGTTCAAGCTTGCGATGGGACTGGAAAAGATCGCGCTTGAAGACGAATACTTCGTCGCCCGCAAGCTCTATCCGAATGTCGATTTCTATTCGGGCATCGTCCAGAAGGCGATCGGCATCCCCGTCTCGCTGTTCACCGCGATCTTCGCCGTGGCAAGGACCGTAGGCTGGATCGCGCAATTGAACGAGATGGTCGCCGACCCCGAGTACAAAATCGGCCGGCCCCGGCAGCTTTTCACCGGCGCGAAGGCGCGCACCGTGCCACCGATCGGCAAGCGATGATGCGCGTTCGGCCGGATTGCAAAGCGCGGCGCGCGCCCCCATCTGATGTGCGCATTGAGTGGGAGCATGAGGTGACGCTATGGGCAGCATGACCGAATTCCAATCGTCCAGCACGTTGTTCGGCAGCAACGCGCCGTTCATTGAGGAGCTCTACGAACGCTACCTTGCCGATCCGGCGAGCGTGCAGCCCGAATGGCGCGGCTATTTCGACGAGCTCCGCGGCGGCGCCGACGACGTCGCGCACGCGCCGGTGATCGCGTCGTTCATCGAGCTCGCGAAGAACAAGAAGATCGCCGGGGCGATGGTCGACGCGACGACGATGCACAAGCAGGTGCTCGTGCTGCGGCTCATCAGCAAGTTCCGCACGCTCGGCATGTACCACGCCGATCTCGATCCTCTGGAGCGCCTCGAGCCGCCGTACCTGGCCGACCTGGACCTGCAAACCTACGGCTTCAGCGAAGCCGATCTCGATACCGAATTCGACGTCGGCTCGTTCAAAGCGGGACCGCACCGGATGCGGCTACGCGAAATCATCGCGGCGCTCAAGGACACGTATACACGGACGTTCGGCGCCGAGTACATGTACATCTCGGACACGGCAACGAAGCGCTTCATCCAACAACGGATCGAGCCGATCCGTTCGCGCCCCGACTACACGCCCGCCGCGCGGCTGCACATCCTCGAGCGACTCACCGCGGCCGAGACGCTCGAGCGCTACCTCCATACGAAATACGTTGGACAGAAGCGGTTTTCGCTCGAAGGCGGCGATACGCTCATTCCGATGCTCGACCTCCTGGTCCAGAAGGCGGGTGCGGCGGGTGTGGGCGAGATCGTGATCGGCATGGCGCACCGTGGGCGGCTCAACGTGCTCGTCAATACGCTGGGCAAGATGCCCGCCGAGCTCTTTACCGAATTCGAAGGCAAGGCGGCGCAGGACCTTCCGTCCGGCGACGTCAAATATCACCAGGGCTTTTCGTCCGACGTCTCGACGCCCGGCGGCGCGGTCCACCTGACGCTCGCGTTCAATCCGTCGCATCTCGAGATCGTCAATCCGGTCGTCGAGGGCAGCGTGCGCGCGCGGCAACACCGGCGCAACGACCCGTCGGGCGACCAGGTGCTGCCGGTGCTGATCCACGGCGACGCCGCGATCGCCGGCCAGGGCGTCGTGCAGGAATGCCTCAACATGGCGGAGACCCGCGGCTACTACACGGGCGGCACCGTCCATATCGTCGTCAACAACCAGATCGGCTTCACGACGTCCGATCCGCGCGACACCCGCGGCACGATCTACTGCACCGACATCGCGAAGATGATCGAGTCGCCGATCTTGCACGTCAACGGCGACGACCCCGAGGCGTGCCTGCTCGCGGTCGACCTGGCGATGGACTATCGGCAGAAATTCCACAAGGACGTGTTCATCGACGTCGTCTGCTTTCGCAAGCTCGGTCATAACGAGGCCGACGAGCCGATGGTCACGCAACCGCTGATGTACAAGAAAATCGCCCAGCATCCGGGCACGCGGCGGCTGTACGCGGACAAGCTCGTCGCCGCCGGCGTGATAAGTGGGGAGGACGCCGAGGGCATGATCGCCACCTATCGCATTGCGATGGATAAGGGCTACCACACAAACAAGACGATCCTGTCGAATTACAAGCCGCCGTTCACCGTCGATTGGTCGCGGTTCAAGAATCGGCATTGGACCGACGCGGCGGATACACGCGTGCCCCTCGCGCTCCTGAAAAGTGTCGCGCAGAAGGCGACCGCGGTGCCGGAGAATTTCAAGCTGCACCCGCGCGTGGAAAAAGTGATGGCCGACCGCCGCGCGATGGCCGAAGGCAAGATCCCGATCGACTGGGGCATGGGCGAAATCCTCGCGTATGCGACGCTGGTCGGGCAGGGTTTCGGCGTGCGCATCTCCGGTGAGGACGTCGGCCGCGGCACGTTCGCGCACCGGCACGTGGTGCTGCACGACCAGAACCGGGAAAAATGGGATTCGGGCACGTGGATCCCGTTGCAACACATCAAGGAAGGGCAGCCGGACTTCGAGATCATCGACTCGGTGCTGACCGAAAACGCGGTTGTCGGTTTCGAATACGGCTACACGACGTCCGAGCCGAACCAACTCGTCATTTGGGAGGCCCAGTTTGGCGATTTCGCCAATGGCGCGCAGGTCGTCATCGACCAGTTCATCAGTTCGGGCGAGGTCAAGTGGGGCCGCATTTGCGGTCTGGTCATGCTGTTGCCGCACGGTTACGAAGGGCAGGGTCCCGAGCATTCGTCGGCGCGCCCGGAGCGCTATCTGCAGCTTTGCGCGCAGCACAACATGCAGGTCTGCGTGCCGTCAACGCCGGCACAGATCTACCACCTGCTGCGGCGGCAGATGGTGCGCGACTATCGCAAGCCGCTGATCGTGATGAGCCCGAAGAGCCTGTTGCGCAACAAGGAGGCGGTGTCGACGATGGAAGAACTCGCCGACGGACATTTCCAGACGGTCATCGGCGAAGCCGACCAGCTGGTCGCCAAGG
>CATPAO010000043.1 GCA_955652025.1 Casimicrobiaceae bacterium | reverse complement strand
GGAAGGCGTGGCGTTGCGCGCGACGTTCGTCGTCGATCCCAACAACGTCATCCAGCATGTGTCGGTCAACAACCTGAACGTCGGACGCAATCCGGGCGAGATCCTGCGCATTCTCGACGGCCTGCAAACGGACGAGCTTTGCCCCTGCAATCGGGCGATCGGCGACACGACGCTCTGATCGCACCCCAAGGAGAAAGCGATGGAAAGCCTGCAATCGATCAAGGATCGCCTTCCCGACTACGCGAAGGACATCAAGCTCAATCTCGACGCGGTCGTTACGCGGAGCAGCCTGGCGCCGGCCGCGGCACTCGGGGCGGCGCTCGCCGCCGCGTTCGCGGCGCAATCGCCGGCGCTGGTCGCTGCGTTCCGGGCGAGCGATGCGCTGCCCGCCGCGCAAGCCGAGGCCGCGTTGACCGCCGCCGCGCTGATGGGGATGAACAACGTGTGGTACCCGTTTGTCGAGATGGCGGACGACCCGGAGCTTAAGTCCATGCGCGCCGAGCTGCGGATGAATGCCTATGCGACCCACGGGGGCGTCGACCGCGCGAACTTCGAGCTCTACGCGTTGGCGGCGTCGATCGTCGGCAAATGCGCCTTCTGCGTAGCATCGCATTACCGGCAGCTCCGCGACAACGGCACGACGGTCCAACAACTGCGCGACGTCGGCCGCATTGCCGCCGTCGTCGCGGCAGCGGCCCAGGTGTTGGCGGTAGAGGGCGCGGAGGCGCCGGTGCCGGCCTAAGCAACGCAAGGCGGTGCGGGTCGCCATTGCCGCCGCCGGCGGGAATGGCACAATCGCGGCACGCGCACAAGCGCGCGGTGTTCACAAACAGGACCCGCATGGCCCGCAAGCGCCCCTCCGCTTCGTCCGGCACGATCGTCGTGCTGGAGTTCGATTCGCGCATACTCCGCGACAATCCGCTCGGCGACCCGCACTCGCGCAAGCTGGCCGTGTGGCTGCCGCCCGGCTACGACAGCGGAGCCGCGCGCGGTACGAAGAGCGGACGCGGCCGTCGCTATCCGGTGCTGTACGACCTGGTCGGTTACACGGGCTCCGGGCTCGCCCACCTCAATTGGCGGCCGTTCGACGAGAACGTTCCGGAGCGCGTGGCGCGGCTCACGCACGATCGCCGGATGGGTCCGTGCATCGTCGCGTTTCCCGATTGCTTCACATCGATGGGGGGCAACCAGTACATCAACACCTCGGCGATGGGACGTTACGCCGACTACCTGACACACGAGCTCATTCCGTTCGTCGATCGCGAATTCCGCACGCTGGCCTCCCGCGAGCATCGCGGCGTGTTTGGCAAGTCGTCGGGCGGCTACGGCGCGATGGTCCACGGCATGCGCTACGCGCAGTACTGGGGCGCGCTGGCCAACCACTCGGGCGACGCGCTGTTCGACTTCTGCTATCTGACCGACTGGCCGCGCACGCTCAACGAGCTTGACCGCTACCGCAAGCGCCGGCGCGCGTCCGGCCGCTTCGACGTCGTCAAGGACGAGCGCGGCGCTGATCGCGGCACGGACGACGGGCGGGCACGGCGTTTTCTCGAGCACATTTGGAACAAGGAAAAGCTCTCGGACTCCGAGGCCCATGCGCTCATGAATCTCGCGATGGCGGCGACCTACGACCCGGACCCGAAGGCGCCGCTTGGCTTCCGGCTGCCGTTCAATCTCGAAACCGGCGAAATCCTTCCGGCGCGCTGGAAAGAGTGGCAGAAGCACGACCCCGTCAATATGGTCGCCACGTACCGGAAAAACCTGAAGACGCTGCGCTGCATTTACCTCGACTGCGGCTGGCGCGACCAGTATCACTTGCATTATGGTGCGCGAATCTTGTCGAAACGGATGACGAAGGCCGGCATTCCCCATGTCTACGAGGAGTTCGACGACAACCACTCGTCGATCGATTATCGGATGGACGTGAGCCTGCCGCTCTTGTATCGCGCGCTCAAGCCGTAATTAACGACGAGGAGATTGCAATGCGTTGGGGCGACATGCGGGAAAGCGAGAACGTCGAGGACCGCACCGGGACGCCGGGGCCGGGCGACGGTGGCTTCGGTTTCGGCGGGATGAAGCTAGGCATCGGCTCGCTGATCCTGATCGTCATCGGCAGCTTGATCTTCGGTGTCAACCCGCTGGAAATACTCGGTCTGCTCAGCGGCGGCGCCCCGACGCCGCAGCAACGTGCACCCGCTCCCGGCTATGGCCCGCAAACGGCGCCCGGGACGACGTCGCCCTCGCAGGCGAAGCCGGAAAATCAGGACACCGCATTCAGCCGCCGTGTGCTGGGCGACACCGAGGATGTCTGGACCGCGGTGTTCAAGGCCGCCGGCACGCGCTACGAGCCGCCGAAGCTCGTGCTGTTTCGCGGCGGCGTGCGGTCCGCCTGCGGGCAGGCGAGTGCGGCCGTGGGTCCGTTCTATTGCTCCGGCGACCGTTCGCTGTATCTCGACACCGCATTCTTCCAGGAATTGCACAATCGTTTCGGCGCGCCCGGCGACTTCGCGCAAGCGTATGTGATCGCGCACGAGGTCGGCCATCACGTGCAAAACCTGTTGGGCACGATGCGTCAGTTCGACGCCCAGTCGCAGCGGGTGGACACCCGCACCAAGAACGACCTGTCGGTGCGTCTCGAGCTGCAGGCCGATTGCTATGCTGGCGTGTGGGGCTTTTTCGCGCAAAAGCGCAATCTGTTGGAAGCGGGCGATGTGGAAGGAGGCTTGCGCGCCGCGGCCGCAGTCGGCGACGACCAGATCCAGCGCCGCACGCAGGGCTACGTGGTGCCCGAATCATTCACCCACGGCTCGGCGCAGCAACGGATGCGCTGGTTCAAGGTCGGCTTCGACTCCGGCGATTTGCGCACTTGCAATACTTTCGAGGCGCGGCAGACTTAAGTTCGGCGTCCCACCCCTCGGCCTTTCCCGTTCACCCACGGCCGAACACCGCCGGTCGTCCGGCGACGACATTTCTCTTGCCGGTTGCCGTGCAGCTGCCTATGATGGAATCGGAAGGAGGGAGGTGCAATGAAAACGCTCTTGACCGTCGCCGGCATTGCCGGCGTGGCATTGATGGCCGGTTGCGCGCCTGCGCCCTTGACCAAGGCGGACGTGGATGGCCGTATTGTCTGCAACGTCGACCAGATGGACCAGGTCGAGCGCGCCGCGAGACGCGGAGCGAGGCAAGTGGTCTGGGTGAATTGCCCGCAAGCGGTCCTGCGCGCGGTGTAATCCGCAGGCCGCTCCTGCGGCCTGTTGCAGCTTGCTGATTGCGCCGGCCTCGGCGGGCGCTTATCCTTTTGTCGTGCCTGCGCTTGCCTGCCCTGGCTGCCGCCAGGCGATGACGCCGTTCGATGTTGCGCGCCGACCAGATGGCTCGCTGACCGTCGGCCTCTGCGCCGGTGTCAGGCGATC
>CATPAO010000042.1 GCA_955652025.1 Casimicrobiaceae bacterium | reverse complement strand
GGGCTACACATCGCAGCTGCTGGCGCTCGCCGTCGGTCCCACCGGCAGCGTGTGGGCGCAGCGATCGCAGCCCGGCGAGGCGCTGACCAAGCGGCTCAACGACCATCCGCAGGCCAATCTCATCGTCGTGATACGTCCGTTCGAGGATCCGGTGCCCGATCAAGCGCCGAAGCTCGATCTCATCACACTCATCCTCAACTACCACGACATCACCTACCTTCCGGTCGATCGCGCCAAGATGAATCTGCGATTGTTCGCCGCGCTGAAACCCGGCGGCCATTTCGTCGTGATCGATCATTCGGCCAAAGCCGGCGCCGACATCGCGGTCGGAAAATCGCTGCATCGCATCGATGAAGCGATCGTCCTCGCGGAAGTGCGCAAGGCGGGCTTCGTCCTGGAAGCCGAAAGCGATTTCCTGCGCGACCCCGCGGACACGCGCGAAGAGTCTTCCGGCGACGCCAAGATTCCCACCGACAAGTTCGCGCTGCGATTCGTCAAGCCGTAGCAAGAAGCAACGGCACGAGTTGGCGTCTGGACGCCTCCCGTCTAGAAGTCCTCGACCCGTGCATCCGCCGCGGACGTGATGCGGCCGGCCTCCTCGCGCACGCTTCTCGCTTCCACTTTGGCTCGGTCGAACTCGGCACGCCTGTGCGCGATCTCCTCGGGCGGGAGTCGCTCGACGTTGCAGTAATCGAGCTTCCAGTCGGAGTTGTCACTCCATGTCAGCGGGGACTGCACGGTCGTGCGCGGGGCCGGAGCGAGCTCGAGAACGCGGAGCGCGAGATCGAGGGTGAACGCCTGCGACCCGGGATCCTTCGGCCGGCCCGCGGCGTTGCCGAGCGGGAAATCGGAGAACAGAAAGCGCGGCACGCCGACATGCTCGACGATATCCTTTGCGCAGCCCATGACAAGGGTGGCGATGCCGTTCTCCTCCAGCATTCGCGCCGCCAGGCTGACGGTCTGATGGCACACGGGGCAGTTGGCGACGAGGATCGCGGCGTCGACTCCGTCGGCCTTGCAGCGTGCGACGAGCTCCGGACAATCGATTTCCAGCGTCGCACGATGGCTGCGATTGGTCGGGGCGCCGTGAAAACGCGGGGCAACAGACCCAATGCGGCCTGTGGCCGAACTTCGGCGCAGCTCGGGCAGCGGAAAATACGTGGCGGAGTCTTCGGCCGTCGTGTGCTTGCGATCGATGGCGACGTGCGAAATGCGCAGGTCGTGGTCTCGCGCCGCGTCCCCGGAATAAACGGTGTAGAACTTTGCCGCCCCGTTGTAAGGCGCGCCCGGTCCTTGATCGCCCTTGCCCGGCTGATACGGAGCTGCCGTCGTGATAAGCGCGACTCTGCATCTCGACAACGGCGCGTGCAGCCGATGGAATGGCACGATGGCGTAGTGCGCCCACTGGTACGGCGCGCCATAACCCAGTGCCTCGTAGTACTGCCGGATACGCCGCAGATACGGGATCGGCACATCGTGTGTCGCGGCGAAGCCATATTCGGCCGCTCGCGTGGCGTTTGCGGCAGGACCCATCAATCAAACCCCCGAGCACTCGTCGCTGGCACGCCAATATACGTCGGTTGCTGGCGGCGTCAATTGGCAGGCGCCATCGCGTAGAAGCGTTGCGCGGTGCCGCCGAGCACCGCGTCGCGCTCGCGCGCGCTCAATGCCGACAAGAGCTCCGTCGTAGCATTGCGCCACCGCGCATAGCCGCCGCCGAGCTCGACGACCGGCCAGTCGCTGCCCCACATCAAGCGGCGCGGTCCGAAACATTCGATGAGGTGCGCGACATAGGGACGCAGCGCATCGACGGTCCAATCGCGTCGCGCCTCCGTCGCCAGGCCCGATAGCTTGCAACAAACGCGCGGATTGACCGAGGCCGCGCGCATCAGATCCGCCCACGGCTGCCAAGCGCGGCCGGCAATGTCCGGCTTCGCGGCATGATCGATGACGACGTCGAGGTCCGGATTGCGCTCGAGCATCGTGAGCAGCGCAGGGAGTTGCGTAGGCTTGACCAGCGCGTCGAAGCGCAGCCCAAGGTCCGGCAATCGAGCGAGCGCCGCCTGCACCGCGGGCCGCAGGATCCACGCCGGGTCCGGCAGGTCCTGCAGCATCGGCCGCACCGACTTCAGCAGCGGATTGCGCGCAAGATCGACGAGCGTCGCCATAGCGTCGCGTGCCTCCAAGGCAACCCAGCCGACGACGGCTTGCACGCGGTCCTCGCTTCGGTGCGCGATGTCGAGCAGGAATCGCGTTTCCGCAATCGTCGGCGCCGCCTGCACCAGGACGCTCGACGTGACCCCGGCGGCTTGCGCGAGCGGCGCCATATCGGCAAGCGAAAAGTCGCGATAAATGGGCGCGAGATCCGGCGTGAGCCACCCGTAGTCGCCGCGCGCGAGCGACCACACGTGGTGATGCGCGTCGACGTGACCGATCCTTGGGCCCCCCACGCTTGCGGCCGACGCCGCTGCGCTGCCCCCGGAAGGGGAATAATTCGCGCCTTGCGACGGCCCGGCGGCGCTCATGGCGACACGGTCTCGACCCGTTCGCCGGCAATGGGCGCGCCCGGGTCGATCAGCCGGCGCTCGCGAAGCGCGCGCCAGAACGCCGCCGGAATCGGATAGCGCGCATGGGCCAGGTTGGCCTCGATCTCGGCGGTCGTGCGCGCGCCGACCAGAACGTTGACCACCGCCGGATGCGCGCGCGGGAACTGCAGCGCCGCGGCCTGGAGCGGTACACCGTGCTCCGCGCAGACCGCTTCGATCGCGGCCACGCGAGCGATGATTTCCGGTGTCGCCGGCGCGTAGTTGAAATAGGGCGCGTTGCCGTCGCCGGGCCGTGCGCCCGTCGCGAGGATGCCGGAGTTGAACGGTCCGCCGGCGATGATGGCTACCCGGCGGCGTTCGCACAACGGCAGCAATTCGGCGAGCGCCGACTGGTCCGCGAGCGTGTAGCGCCCGGCCAGCAGGATCACATCGACGTCGGCGACGGCGAGCGTGTCGACGCACACCGCAACGTCGTTCACGCCGAGGCCGAACGCCGCGATCGCGCCTTCCACCTTGCGCCGCGCGAGCGCGGGAATCGCGCCTTCCATCGCGTCCCTGAAATGGCGCGGCTGCGCTTCTCCGTGCGTCGCGACGTCGATGTCGTGGATGAACGCGATGTCGATTCGTTGTAGCGCGAGACGGTCGAGGCTCGCGTTCAGCGAGCGCAGCACGCCGTCGTGCGTGTAGTCGTAGTGCTGGACATAGGGCAGCACGTCGACGTAGCCGTGTTGCGCCGAAGATGCCGTCGGATCGGGCGACAACAAGCGCCCGACCTTCGTGGACAATAGGAATCGGTCGCGCGGGACGTCGCGTAGCGCCGCGCCGAAGCGCACCTCCGAGCGCCCGCTGCCGTAATGCGGGGCGGTGTCGAAGTAGGTGACTCCGGCGCGCACGGCGTCCCGGATCGTGCCGATCGCGTCGTCGTCGCTGACCGCCCGGAACAGGTTGCCGAACGGCGCGCCGCCCAAGCCCAGCGGTGTCGCCCGCAGCGCCGCAAGGATGTGAGGCGCAAGCGCCATTCCGCTCTCTCCCGAATCCGATTGACAGGCTACTATGTTATCACTAACATGTCAGTGTGTTGCCAAGGGGGCGGAGAGCTTCCCGCGGCCGTCCGGGCTTCCCGTTTCGTCCCAGTCTCGACCCCATTACCATTACCGTGACCGCTGCCTCGGCGCCCCTCCAATTCATTCCGCCCGCGTCCGGTTTACGCGCGCGGCGGCGGAGCACTTCGCTCCCCGCAGTGTTCATCGCCCCGGCGATCGTCGCGGTGTTCCTGATCTCGATCTACCCCGTTTTCGACGCGTTAGTACTTTCGCTCTACCAGACCCGCTACGCGGAGAAGCTCCGCTTCGTCGGCGGGCTCAACTACCTCGCGCTTTGGAACGACCCGGCGATCTGGACGTCCGCGGCGAATTCGCTGGTGTACGTCGGCGTGTCGCTCGCGCTGGTCGTTCCTCTGGCGCTCGGCCTCGCCCTGCTCCTCAACGCGAACATCCCGTTCCGCGGCACCGCGCGCACCGTGATCATTTTGCCCTGGGTCGTGTCGCAGACGGTCGTCGCGCTGCTCTGGGCTTGGCTCCTTAACGCCGATTTCGGTCCGATCACGTACGGCATCCAAGCGCTGACCGGTGCGCGCCCGGCGGTGCTCGCCTCCACCTTCGGCGCGATGGCCGCGCTGATCGTCGTGAACGTGTGGGCGAGCTACCCGCAGGCGACGCTGCTCCTGCTGGCGGCCGTCCAGACAGTGCCGACCGAGTTGCACGAGGCGGCGCACATCGACGGCGCTTCGGCGTGGAAGCGCTTTCGCTACGTCACGCTGCCGCTGATCCGTCCGACGCTCCTCGTCGTGCTGATCCAGCTCACGCTCCTGTACTTCAACATGGTGACGCTGATCTTCACGCTGACCGGCGGCGGTCCGCTCGCGGCGACCGACACGCTCGCTCTGCGCGTGCTGAAGATCAGCTTCGAGGACTGGAACCTGGGTCGCGGCGCCGCGCTCGGGCTCGTCATCACCGCACTTAACTTCCTGATGAGCGCGCTCTACGTCAAGGCGCTGCGCCAGCCGGCGGCCCTCGACTGATGCGCATCCGCCGCCGAGACGTCCCGTTGATTGCGCTGACCGCGCTCGCCTGCGTGTTCGCCGCGGGTCCCGTCGTGTGGGGCTTGTTGACGTCGCTCAAGCTCCCCACGCAGGTGGTCACCTATCCGCCCGGGCTCTTGCCGACGCCGCCGACGCTCGTGAATTTTCTC
>CATPAO010000041.1 GCA_955652025.1 Casimicrobiaceae bacterium | reverse complement strand
TGTGTCGGCCGGCGCAATGTCGAGCTGGCGGAGCGTCCCGACGACGAGCTCGACCGGACTTTTCACCAGCGTGCCGCGACCGTCCTTGGACCAGAACGCCGGCGATTCGAGCAAGCCGCGCATCGCGACCTTGAGATCGTAGTGCGAGTCGCGAAACGCCCGCGCGATTCGCTGCACCTCGTGCGAATTCGGACGGTCAGACACGAATTCCTTCCACAGCTTGGCGACGACGAACTCGGACGTCTCGCGCCGCGCGAGCAAGAGATCGAGGACGGCGTCGCCGTCGAACGCACCGGTCGTGCCGAAAATCGTCTTGTCGTCCGCGTCGTGCAATCGTGGCCGGAATACAAACGTCCCGGTGTCGCGATCGATGCTCCAGCCGGTGAAGGCGCGCGCGGCTTCCTTGATGTCCTGCTCGCTGTAATGGCCCTGTCCGAGCGTGAATAGCTCCATCACTTCGCGCGCGAAATTCTCGTTGGGCGCGCCCTTGCGGTTCTGCGCGCTGTCGAGATAAATGACCATCGCCGGATCCTTCGCCGCGGCATGCAACAAATCCGCGAAATTGCCGAGCGCGTGCGCGCGAAATGTCGCGTTCTGCGCGTAAAGAAATCGCGTAGCCTTCACCTTGTCCTGACTCGATACGAAGTGGTTGTGCCAGAACAGCGTCATCCGCTCGGTGAGCGGCGACGGCGTGACCAGCATCTCCTTCACCCACCACGCGCGCAAATCCTGGCCGTTCTGGCGCTGTTCCATCTGAAACGCCTTGCGCTCCTCGTCGGTGGCCTGGGCGGCCGGGACCGGGCGTAGTGGCCCGGTTTCGGTAGCCCACGCGGGAGGTGGCGTTACACATGACGTCCGGGCATCGGCGAGCAGCTTGGCGATCGCGGTTTCACGGGAGAGTCCGGCGTACGCACGAATCTCCGCTGCGGTAGGTCCGAAGCCCGTGCGGGCGAGCAAATGTCGGGCATCGGCTTCGCCCATGGG
Organism: Casimicrobiaceae bacterium; assembly: GCA_955652025.1. GTDB lineage: Bacteria > Pseudomonadota > Gammaproteobacteria > Burkholderiales > Casimicrobiaceae > VBCG01. The sequence continues at coordinate 4,391 of CATPAO010000041.1, read as the reverse complement.
GCGGGCCGACGCGGCACTGAGGGCGACGGCGAGCGCGGCGCCGAAAAGCGCGCGCAAAAAGACGATCAACGGCGAACGTGGCATCGCATCTCGACCCGGGTTCGGACAAGCGCGTCCCTCGCGTGCCGGATCGCCCTGTCGGTGGATCGCGAACGCGCGGACGGTGCATGCCTCAACGCGTCAGATTACTGCGCTGTTGACGCGGATGTGGCGACCGGTGTGTAACCGGCTGTTACTTGGCCGTGCTAGGACGTGGCGATCGGGCCCGGGCGCAGCACCGTCACAGCGAAATGACGCCGCGCCCGAGCTCGATGACGCGACCGGACACACCAATATGCCGCTCTTCGGTGACCGCAAGGCCAAGCCGGCACGGTCGCCCGACCGCTTCGCCCTGATCGATCGTCAACCGCTGCGGCAGGGCGGCCTGCGTCGCGAGCAGCCAGCCGCCGAGATTGGCGCACGCCGAGCCTGTTCCCGGATCCTCGGTCACCGCGCCGTGCTTGAGAAAGAAAAAACGCGCCAGCACGTGGTCGCCATCCCGGGCAAACACATACGCCAGGGCGCGTGCGCCATTGCTGCCGTGCACGGCAAGCGCGTCAGCCCGTGGCGCCGCGCGCCGGACCGCGCCGAACGACGCGAGCGGAATCACGAGCTGCTCGCTGCCGGTGTCGACCCACAAGGGCGGTGCAGCGGCAAGATCGCCGACGGCGAGGCCGAGCATCGTGGCAAGCTCCGCGCGCGATGCCGCGGGCGCACGGTGCTTTGGCGCATTGGCGGTGAGCGTCCAGACGTCGCCGTCGGCGTGCGCGGGAATGATGCCGGCCTTGAGATCGAGCGTGACGTCGTCACCCGCGTTCGAAAGCGCGCGCACGACATGCGCGGTTCCGAGCGTCGGATGCCCGGCGAACGGCATCTCGAACGTCGGCGTGAAGATGCGCACGCGGGCGGTGGCGCGCTCCGACGGCAGCACGAAAGTTGTTTCCGACAGGTTGAACTGCAGCGCGAGCGCCTGCATCGTTTCCGTGTCGAGTCCGCGTGCATCCTCGAACACCGCCAAGGGATTGCCGGCGAGCGGCGCCTCCGCGAAGACGTTGACGATACGAAATGCGTAGGCGGTCATCCGGGCTCCTTCACGCGGTCGGGACGTTGGATCGGTGCGACGCGGGCGACGACGTCGCGCGCAAGCGCCCGAAAGCCAGCGGGCGAAATGTCACGCACCGCGGCGATGACGGCATCCGGATAGCGCGGGAAATTATGCTCGATCGACCGCGCATACAGCGGATCGTAATGCGCGTCGAGGAGCTCCGCGATCAGTGTGTCGTGCTCGGCGCGTGCCGCGGCGTCGACCCAGCGTGCAATGGTTTTCTTGCCGACGATCGGCGCGAGACGCTCGAGCCGGCCCGCAAGCGCTGTCGGATCGCCAAGGAAATGTGCATACTCGTCTTTCAGAAGCGCGATGCGCAACTCATGCGATGTCTCGACGCGCACGCAAGGTGCCGCGCGCATGGCGGCGAGCAGCGCTTCCGGAACCTGCACCTCGCCGATCTTTCGGCTTTCCGATTCGACGTAGACGACGCGCCGCGGATCGAACGCGGTGAGCGCGTCCTGGACTTGGCTCTCGAACCATTTCTGCGACGGCTGCCGATCGCCTGGCCGGTCGCCCAAAAGCGAGCCGCGATGACACGCGATCCGCTCGAGGTCGAGGACCTGCGCGCCTTCGTCCACCAGCGCGGCAAGCAGGCGCGACTTGCCGGTGCCGGTAAGGCCGCAGACCAATCGGAAGCTCAACGTGTGCGGCAGCACGGCGAGCGATGCCACGACGTGACGGCGATACCCACGATAGCCGCCGTCGAGCTGATACGCGCGCCAGCCGATTTCGCACAGTACGTGCGTGAGCGCGCGGCTCCGCTGTCCGCCGCGCCAGCAATAGACGAGCGGCGTCCATTCACGCGGTTTGTCGCGCGCGTAGGTCTCGACGATGCGCGCGACATTGCGCGCGACGATCGCCGCACCGATCTTTCGCGCGTCGAACGCCGACACCTGCACGTAGGTCGTGCCGACGTACGCACGTTCGGCGTCGTCCAGCACCGGCAAGTTGATCGCGCCCGGGAGGTGGTCTTCGGCGAATTCCGCCGGCGAGCGGACGTCGATGCGTTCGGCGAATTCGCCGAGCGTATCGACCTTGGCTTTTGCCTCCGGCCGAGGCGGCGGACCGGGGGGCAGCGGCGCGTTCATGGGACCCCCACGCTTGCGGCTCTCGCCGCTGCGCTGCCGCCACAGGGGGAGTAATTCGCGCCTTGGGGCGGCCCGGCGGCGCTCATTGGGGCGGCGCTCATCGCCTGTGCAAGAGCGGTGACAGAGAGTGCCACACGTTCGCCAGAATCCGCGCCTGCGCGGCGGCGGTCGGATGCATGCGATCGGCTTGGAACTGCGAGAGGTCGTCACCGAAGCCGTCGAACACGAATGGAACGAGCGCCGCTTTGCGCGCTTTCGCGACATCGGCGAAGAGCGCGCCGAATTCGTGCACGTAAGCGGCGCCGTAGTTCGGCGGCAGTTGCATCCCGACGATCAGCGCCTTGGCCCCTGCGGCTTGTGCTGCCGATACCATTGCGTCGAGATTGCCGCGCGTGGCCGTCAGGTTACCGCCGCGGAGCGCGTCGTTGGCCCCCAGCTCGACAACGACGATGGCAGGTTGGTATTGCTTGAGCAACGCTGGCAAGCGCGCGCGGCCGCCCGCAGTCGTGTCGCCGGAAATCGACGCATTGACAACGCGATACGGATAACCGTCGGCCTTGATCTTCGCCGCCAGTAGGACCACCCAGCCTTCGCCCGAGGCGAGCCCGTAGCCGGCCGAGATCGAATCGCCGACGACGAGCACGGCCGGTGCGTCGGCGGCGCGCAACGTCGCGCTCGCGGCAAGCGTGGCGAGGAGGACAAGGAATACCGCGCAACGACGGAAAGGACGTGGCAAGAGGCGTTCCCACTCGGTATGACAACGAGGCGATTCTAACGTGCAGCGCGCAAGGGCATCGTCGACGGTAACGTACAATCGGCTGGGTCCGCTGCTAACCGATCCGACGTTGCTTCGCGGCCGCATGGCCGTTCTCGCTTGAGAAGTGCCGCTTCCGCCCACACGTGGTTCGAAAGCGGCGTGCATTTTCGCCGTTCCGCCATTTTCGATGCCGCCACCGCTGATTCGCGCAGAAGAACTGACCAAAATCGTGCAAAGCGGCGATGCGCCGCTGTCGATCCTCGATGGCGTGACGTTCGACGTCGATCCCGGTGCGGCAATCGCGATCGTCGGCGCGTCGGGGTCCGGCAAGACGACATTGCTCGGCCTTCTCGCCGGACTCGACCTGCCGACGTCGGGTGACGTGTGGATCGACGGCATCGCGTTGTCGTCGCAGGACGAGGATGCGCGTGCCGCGATCCGGGCGCGATTGCTCGGGTTCGTCTTCCAGTCGTTTCAGTTGCTGCCGGCGTTGACCGCGCTCGAAAACGTGATGCTGCCGCTCGAGCTTAACGGCGCATCGGACGCCGCCGCTCGCGCACGCGTATGGCTCGACCGCGTCGGACTCGCCAAGCGCACCGGCCACTATCCGCGTCAACTCTCCGGCGGCGAACAGCAGCGCGTGGCGATCGCCCGCGCGTTTGCCGGCGAGCCGAAATTGCTCATGGCCGACGAGCCGACGGGGAATCTCGACGGCGCCACCGGCATCGAAATCGCCGAGCTCATGTTTCGCCTGAATCGCGAGATTGGCACGACGCTCGTGCTCGTCACGCACGACGTCGATCTCGCGTCGCGCTGCGCGCGCCGGCTGTCGCTCGCCGGCGGCCGCTTGATCGGCGACGAGCGCACCGCCGTAAGGGCAGGAGCGATGTAATGGGCACACTTCGTCTCGCGTTGCGGCTCCTCGGACGCGATTGGCGCGCCGGCGAACTCCGCGTGCTGATCGCGGCGCTGATCCTCGCGGTCGCGAGCGTCGGGACGGTGGGGTTCTTCGCCGATCGGGTCAAGCTCGCGTTGACGGAACAGGCGAACCTGCTGCTCGGCGCCGATTTGATGATTTCCGGCGATCGACCGTTGCCCGATACGTTCATGCGCGAGGCCGAGCGGCGCGGTCTCGCGGTGTCACCGGTGATCCGGTTCAACAGCATGGTGCAGGCGGCGGCGCCAGGCGCGGACGGCGCCGTGCTGGCCGATGTGAAGGCGGTCGCGGCGGGCTATCCGCTGCGCGGCGCGATCATGGTGCCCGACACGACGCTGCCCGAAGGTCGGCCGGTGCATGGGACTCCGCAACGCGGCGAAGTGTGGATCGACACGCGTCTCGCGCAACGTCTCGGCGCAAGCGTCGGCACGAAGGTCGCCGTCGGCGAAGCGACGCTGGCGA